>CAJJMF010000131.1 GCA_905192805.1 uncultured Sutterella sp.
AACGGGTGACCGCATCAAAGAAACGCAGTTCATAGCATTGGTATTGGCTGGGAACCCCTGCTAGGAGCGAGAGCGTGATGCTGAATTGGTTTTTCCCGTTTAATTGTTCGAGTTTATTCGTGAAACGCTCCACATCGAACGTTCCATCACGGATGTATTCGTTATAGAGGTTTTTCATAGTCAGTCTCTCTAATGATGCTTTGTCTGAGAGACGACGTTCTTTGAGACGTCTTAGGGGTTTGTCTCTGGTGCAGATTTGGCATAGTTAGCCGCCAGAATTCCCGCACGTTGTTCAACGGAGCCCTCAGGAACGAGTTGAGAACGTGAAGGGCGGCGTTCAATTTCATAGTACGAGGCGCGTACCGAAAAAGCAATCGTTAATCCGACCTTCTGCGCTCTTTTGTGTTTGTTATCAAGGGGATTTGTCGAGCAACGGTAACCCGATAAACGTCAGATGGGAGGCCTAAAATAGACCGCCCTACCCCCTACAATCAGGTCGGGCACTCGCACAGTGAAATGCAATAGTACTTTTGTAACGGTCGGGAAGTTTATGAACAAAGAAAATAAGTAAATTATCGCTATTCTATTAATAGAATAATTCTATTTTTGATCATGGGACTAACGCTCTGGGTCGTTAGTGCACGCTTAGAGTAGTCGCAAGGCGATATGCGCACAGGCTTCAGCGTCAGCCAACGCGTGGTGGTGATGGGTTAAATCAAACCCGCAATGTAAGGCGACCGTCTTGAGTCGATGGTTGGGGAGCATGGGGAGCTCTGCCCGCGCAGCACGGCACGTGCAATAGAACTGATAGCTCGGGTAGCGCATCCCGTAGGCGGCATGCACTTCACGCAAACAGCTTTGATCAAAGGGAGCATTGTGCGCGACCAAAGGGTAATTTTTGATGCGCGGCAAAATGTCTGCCCACACCTCAGGAAACATGGGCGCATCCGCCGTGTCTTTATCGGTGAGCCCATGGACGCTGATGTTAATCGACTGGTAATAGTTGGGCGTCGGATGGATCAAGGAGTAGTATTTATCGACCACCACATGATTTTCGACCACGACAATACCGACACTGCACACACTGGAGCGCTTTTGGTTGGCGGTTTCAAAGTCAATGGCAACAAAGTGGTTGAGCATGGGAAAATCCTTGTAGCGGGAGGAGTGTTCATCGCACGCCGTCGGCGCGTTGGCTGCCGTCACGTCGTGCCAATCCTCAATTATACGAGTCGTCGTGCGGGTTTAGGCGGGGCCGTTGGTGCCAAGAGGCACGGAAAAACCCTTAGAGAGTGGAACTTTCCCGGTTTTTCCTTGGGCACGCCATGCCTCCTTATGCCAAAATGACACTATCGTCCTCGTTTTCACGCTGATTATGCCTAAGCCTCACTCGAATTCGCCTACCTCGAGCGTCCCCGCGGCGCGCAAAACGCCCTCGCGAATGGTGCGTCGCTCATCGAATGCCAAACCCCGCTCTGAGCTCCCTACTCCCACTGTGCCGAGTGCAACGACGCCCTCGAGTGATGAGACCCTCTCGCCCGTTGGGGTGACCCCGCAAAAGGCTGCCCAGAAAAAACGTCGCCAAAAACGAAGCGATCGGGCGCGGATGAACCGCTATATGCTCGCCTCACAATTCATCACCTCCGAGGCGATTGAACCCAATCGACCGTGGGTCGTGCTCGCCAAAACCCCCCATGTGTATCGTGTGATGGAAGCGCGTGAAGACATTGCAAGGGATAGCCTCATACGTCTTGCCCAATCGATGGGGGCCAATGCCCTACTCGGCGTGACCGTGGAACGTAAAAGCGAGTGGACCCAGGGGAAACTCTTTCGCCGCATTGAAGTGCGTGGCGTCCCCGCACTCTTAGGGGAACCCTCGCGTAGTCCCGGTGCCCAGCACAAAGAAGCCCTCATTCAAGGTTTTCCCAAATCCCAAGTGGTACGTGCCTACCACCGACGCCTCAAAGACCGCGAAGCCCTGATTCGTCGTATCCGTTATGATGAAGGCATTGACGCCAATGACCAACGCCTTGGAAAAGGCGTAGTATGGGCAGCGTTGCTCATTTTTGGCCTCATGGCCGGTGTGACGCTTTTCTCACACTAACACGGCGTGGTGGCCTCACGGTGGGCGCTCTCTGTCGGAACGATCGCTACTCACCTAGCGATAAACGAGGAGTTGCTTTCTTTACATTAACCCATTAGAATGCGTTGAAGTATTGAATTTTATCGTGTGTGCTTCGAATCCTAAGAAGGTGATTCTCTCATGTGGTTAGCAGTGTGTATTTTTCTCTTCACCATGGTGTTGGTGATTTGGCAACCCAAAGGACTCAATATCGGTTGGTCAGCGAGCCTAGGGGCCGTGATTGCGCTTCTCACGGGGGTGGTGAGTCTCGCGGACATTCCCGCCGTCTGGCACATTGTCTGGAACGCGACCTCGACCCTGATCGCCATTATCATCATTAACCTTTTGCTCGATGAAGCGGGCTTTTTCGAGTGGGCCGCCCTTCACGTCGCCCGCTGGGGAAAAGGCAATGGCTATCGGCTCTTTGCCTACATCGTGCTCTTTGGTGCCGTGATGTCCGCCCTCTTTGCAAACGACGGTGCCGTGCTGATTCTGACGCCAATTTTGATGGCCATGTTGAGCGCCTTGCAGTTTGATAAACGCGCCACGATCGCGTTTGTGATGGCCGCTGGGTTTATTTCCGACACGGGGAGTATTCCGCTCGTCGTCTCCAACCTGGTCAATATTCTGACAGCGGACTTTTTTGGCTTAGGATTTAGCGATTACGCCTCGGTGATGGTGCCCGTTAACGTCGCGAGTGTGCTCGCTTCGCTACTGGTGCTGCTCCTTTTTTATCGCCGTGCCATTCCCGCCCATTACGCAGTAGAAAATCTTAAAAATCCCCGTGAGGTGATCAAGGACCCGCTCACCTTTAAAGCCGGCTGGCTCGTGCTCTTTTTGCTCTTGGTGGCCTTTTATGTCTTTGAACCCATGGGGGTCCCGGTGAGCGTGATTGCGGGCTTAGGGGCACTGTTGCTCTTGGCGGTCGCTCAGGTGCGAGGCAAAATTGCAACACGAACCGTGTTGCGCCATGCTCCCTGGCACATCGTGATTTTTTCGATCGGGATGTATTTGGTGGTTTATGGGCTCCGCAACGCGGGCCTCACGAACGCGATTGCTGGGTTACTCAATACGCTCGCGCAAGAGGGGCTCTATGTGGCAACCGTCGGTACGGGGTTTTTGACCGCCCTCCTTTCCTCGATCATGAATAACCTTCCCTCCGTCTTGGTGGGCGCCTTGAGTATTGATGCGAGTGCGACGACGGGGGTCATTCGTGAAGGCATGATTTACGCCAATATTATTGGGTGCGACTTGGGGCCCAAGATCACCCCAATTGGGAGTTTAGCGACCCTCTTATGGCTCTTTGTCTTGTCCAAAAAGCACCTCACGATTACCTGGGGTGAGTACTTCCGGGCTGGCATTGTCTTAACGCTTCCGGTTCTCTTCGTGACGCTCTCGGCACTCGTATGGCGGTTGAGTTAATTTAATTTCCGTGTGCGGTTATTTATGATATAAATAAGCGAATTTAACGGTTATTTCCTTTTGGCTATTGACACTAAAAAAGCAGGATTTCTGACGGAGAAAATCCTGCTTTTTTTCATGGTCTCATGGGCCGTATCTCACCCGAGTGTGCCACAAAAAGTTAGGGGTGGGCTTAGGATTGACGTTCACCAATAAAGGCCCCGCCCAGTACCAAAATGGTCCCGATGACTAATGACGGCGTTAAGGGTTCGCCCAAGAGGACCGTCGAGAGGATCACCGCCAGAATCGGATCCAGGTAACTAAAGAGTGCCACGGTTTGTGCCGGTAACCGGTCCATGCTACCGAAGTAAAGCGCACAGGCGAGCCCCGTATACACAAACCCCAGAATGAGCGTTAAACCGATCACCGCAGGAGTCCAAATCGCCCAATCCATGGGCGTATTCCATTGCTGGAAAACGATATAGGGAAGGAGTACGGTTGCGGAAGCGGCCAGCTGAACGCCCGTCTTCGTGTAGGGTTCCATCGGCGTCATCCGCTTATTAAGTAGGACGACCGACATATAAAACGTCGCAGCCCCTAGCCCATAGAGTACGCCCGTGAGAGTGACGCCTGCATTGTCCGCACTAAAGAGCCCGGAGACAAACGCAATCCCTAAAAAGGCCATGAGAATGCCCAGCCCCTTGCGACGATTAATCGGCTCGCCTAAGACCCAAGGCGAAAAGAGCATCACGCCAATGGGCGCCATGTAGTAGCAAACGGTGGCGACGGCGACCGAGGTGTGTTTGAAGGCTTCAAATAGGAGGAGCCAATTAATCCCGACGGCAAAGCCAGAGAGGACCAGTAAGCGGCAATTGGCACGAATCCCTGCCCAGTCGGCATGGCGTCGTAACACAGCCAATAAGAGTGCCATACACACCGCACCAATGACACTACGTAGCAACGCGAGCGTTCCTGAGTCCACCGGTATGTAGTGGCGAATAATGCCAATCGATCCCCAAATGGCCATGGCGCTTAAGAGCATCAGTTTGGCTTGGGTCGTGTTGGCAGTGTCTTTCATTCGAAAACTCCTTTGCCTTAGCAATGAGGTATAGTCAGCGGGGAGAGAACGCGATTGGCCTTGTGCACTTCTCCCGATTCTATGATCGTAGCAACTCATGGACTGCCCTGCCTAGACGATAGTGCTTAAGGGAATCAATCGAGACAAAGCGAACGCAAAAAAAGAGGAAGTCGTTGTCTCACCCAACGGCTTCCTCTCAAGGCGTCCTCACTCTTGGTGAGTGAGCTTTTCGCTTAGTAAATTTCGGAATGGAATCCTTTCTCTGATCCCTTCACTTTGACCCACCCTGCCTTCATGGCTTTGGTGAGACCCGGGTTGGCACACACGCTCAGCGTTTGGTGCTGGGATTCAATCAAGTCTTCGGGGTTAAGGTGCTTATTCATGACGCCCGATTCGTAGACCTTAAAGACAATCCCTAAGCGCTTGGCGATCGAACCCACCAATTCCACACCGCCTTCGTCCTTCATCGAATGCACCGACCACCACAGCGTAATCGGCGGTAAGGTGCCCCCTTGGGCAACGAATTTCTCTGCCAATTCCATCCAGGCGATAAAGGGAGCAATGCCGACGCCGCCAGCGACCCAGAGGGTGGGTTCAGGACGGGTGAAGTCTGGCAAGAACGTCCCCCAAGGACCTTCGACTTCAATCGGATCGCCTGGCTTTTTGCCGAGAATCGACTGCGTCCATTTGCCCACATTCTTAATCCAGAAAAAGAGCTCTCCGTTGTCTTTGTTGACGCCCGCAACCGTAAAGGGATGCGGGTCTTCGGTGTCCCCTTTGAAGCTCAAATACGCAAATTGACCAGCGGTGGTCGTCTGCGAGAGTTCGCTATTGACCGTTAAACAGATGAGTGCGCCCTGAGATTCCACGCTCTTTACCGTACCCACGGTACGCAAGTCTTGACCTGGCTTACGGCGCAAAATGCGGATCGAGGCCCAGAGACCAATGATCGTGATGATCAAATTGAACCACCCGAGCGGCATGATCATTTCGGTTTCTTTCAAAAGACGGGTCGAATGTAAGGCTAAGCCCACAAAACACCATGCCCACATGCGGTGTGCTTTTTCCCACGTGTCCCAATCGGACTTACCGCGTGCATACTTGACGTCACGCCAAATGATGCTCAGCATGTAGAGCGAAACGAAAATGCCCAGTAGCGCTCCCACGGGGTGCGAGATAATCCAGATCTTTTGCCAGAGCGTGTCCATCACGTGACCGCCTTCCATCATGGCCACGCGTTCCGTCGGTAAGAACCACGCGTAGATGGGGGCAAAGAAGTGCGCCATGGCCATCCCAAACATCCACCAGCCTAAGTGCTTGTGGTGCCCCATGAGTTTATCTAACGGTTCGCCAAAGACTTTTTCGAGCCAACGCGGTCGCGCAGCAATCACCATACATTCCGCCATCAACGTCCAGCACGCTACCCCCGTAATGACGAAGATTTGGTGGAGCGTTTCTCGCGAATTAAAGCTAAAGGGAAAGACATAAATCCCTAGCAGGTATGACGCCGCTAATAACCCAAACAAAATGACATTAAAGCGAAACATAGTCAGGATGGCCCTTTTGAGAATGTAAAAAACCGAATCGGATAGGTTTTTGTTTTGGCTTTATTAAACTGGGATTATGTTACCCTGATCTTAAGTGTGGCACAACCACCCCTATTCCCCTATAGGGCTCTCCCATAGGAGAGAGGCAAAAGTGACACTTTGTAGGTAGCTTTGTAGTGGACGTGATGGGTTTGGGTGGCGGTGAAACGAATGCGAGCCGATAGCCTCACAAGTTCCCGATCGGGAAAGGGCCAAAAAGCAAAAAAAACGGGCTCTTGAGGCATACATGTGGAAGAAAATTCTCATTGAGAATTCCTAACCAGTTGATTATTAAGTATTTAAGTGATAGAGGTTAGGCTTAGGGAGTTGCACAGGATTTCTGCTGAACGTCAGGTAGATCATGTCGATCAAATTCTCCACAAATCTGAAGCCGTAAGAACGCCGGTTTATGAGCTTGATCGCGTTGTTAACCGCTTCCAGTCTTGCACTATTGAAACCCAACCTGACCGTATAGATGATATTCTGGGCGTGTCGGCCTATTTTCTCGCCAAGAGCGCGGATCTCCGGGATTCGGCTTTTTCTGGCCAGATTCTGTCAGATGTTCAGGTTTTCCTGAATTTTGTCAGCCTCACATCGCCGTACAAGCTTACTCAGACAGTCCTTGTAGTTTATGGCTATATACAAATCCGGACACCACGTTTCCAGCCACATCCGTCGCTCTTTCTGCTTTTCTGTCAGGTGTTCAGGACGTTTGCCTGCCGCGTACTTTGTGGCTTTGATTTTCTGACCTTCCTGCCGTATTTGCTCCGATACGTCGCTACAGCCTTTCTGCTCCCAGGCTTTCGCCTGTGCGTGCCTTTCTGCGGCGACATTAAGGCGTAACTTATCGACTACCTCCATTGCCCAGGTAACTACGTGGAAACTGTCCACGCAACGGGTTGCATGAGGTATCCGCTCCTTAATGCAGGCGTCAATCCATCTGGCTCCGTCCCCGGAAACCGTTTTGATGGCTTTGAGCTGCTCCGGCGTCAGGGCGTCAAAGAATTTCATGAGAACCTCCTTCCCGTGACCTTCGTGAGCCCATACGACACTGCAGGTGTCCTGGTTAATAATGACGGTAATGTATTTGTGACCAGTGCGATAGCTTGTCTCATCAACGGCAATATTGACCAGCCCGTGGAGAC
>CAJJMF010000132.1 GCA_905192805.1 uncultured Sutterella sp.
ACCGCCGACACGCGGATTTTCAATCCGCTGCTCTACCAACTGAGCTACCCAGCCACAAAATTGCGTGGTTTTGAGAAGGATTAATGGTGGCTGGGGACGGAATCGAACCGCCGACACGCGGATTTTCAATCCGCTGCTCTACCAACTGAGCTACCCAGCCAAAACCACGATATAGGAGGAAGAATTTTATTGACATATGGCTATGATTGCAAGGAGGACGGTGTATTAATACCGCAAACAGGGGATTATCCGCGGTGTGTAAAACGAGTGAAATCGCGTCGATTGACAAAAAGTTGCAGACGTATTCGCGCATAATGTGTACACTCTGGAACACAACACGATGAACCGATAACTCAGGGGGAAGTTCATGAAAAAACTAACGTCTCTGCTTGCAGGCTTGGCCTTGGTGGGTACTGCGCTTAGCGTGAGTGCAATGACACCGCAGGAACAAGCCATTGTTGACTCATTAAAACAACAATTTGACTGGAAAGTTGAACAGATTGAACCCTCTCCCGTGAAAGGGTTGTGGCAAGTCTGGGTTCAGAACCGTCTCTTTTATGTCGATGAGGGGGCAAAACATCTCGTCGCAGGCCCCGTCGTGGAAACGGCCACCCGTCGTGATCTTTCTGAAGCCAAAGAGGGAGAATGGCGCTGGGCGAGCTTCCCGCGTAAAGACGCGATCAAACAGGTTTACGGCAATGGTAGCCGGGAATTAGTTGTCTTTTCCGATGCAAACTGCACCTTCTGTGCACAAATGGAACGTGAGTTTGAAAAGGCAGGCAATTTAACGGTGTATACCTTTGTTATGCCGATGTTGCGAGGTCGTGAAAACGGTCGTGAAATCGTATGTGCTACCGATCCCGCGAAAGCGTGGCACGATTGGATGGTGGGTCGAGCGGCCTTACCTACCCCACCAGCATCGTGCGATGACTCCGTTTTGGATCGCAATTTAGCCTTGGCAGGTGAGCTGGGGATTAATAGTGCACCGACGATGTATTTCAAGTCGGGGCAGACGGTTCGTGGTGCCATTCCGCTTGAGGCGCTGGAACGTCATCTTCAAGCCAAGTAATTTGCTGAGCATCGAAAAAGCGAGGTGTCACCGACAGGGAGCCTCGCTTTTTTACGCATTAATGCTGCGTGAGTGTACTGGTCGGGGTGTACCCATTAGGCATTAACACCCACGCGCGTGCTGCACTCTTTTGCCGCCCCGCTTTGGCACCAGCGTCATCCCCAAAACCCCAGAAATAATCGAAGCGAATGGGGCCTCGAATGGCACCCCCTGTATCTTGAGCGATCACGGTTTTGGTCATGTGTAGCGAAGGATTCGACTGCGTGACGTCGACTAAGAAAATCGTCCCCAACTGCCAATACGATCGATCCACGGCGACACTGGCTTCGGGGGTGAGAGGCACCCCTTGGGCGCCCAAAGGTCCTAAGTTGGGATCCCCTTGGCGTTCTTCAAAAAAGACATAACTGGGATTTTGTTCGAGCATGGTTTTTACGCGGCCAGGGTTACGTCGAGCCCAAGCTTGAATCCCTTGCATGGACGCTTCATGCGATTTGAGCTCTCCTTGACGAATGAGCCACGTTCCTACGCTTTGGTAACGATGCCCATTTTGATCGGCATACCCGACGCGAACCATGGAGCCATCGGGAAGTCGGATACGCCCCGAGCCTTGAATCTGTAGGAAAAAAGCGGCAATTTCGTCGTCAACCCAAACGATCGCCTTGCTATTGAGATCTTTTCGCGTATCGATCTCTTTACGACTGTCATAGGGGACGAGTTTACGTCCTTCCAATTTACCGCGAAGTCGCATGCCTTTGAGTTGGGGGTAAAGCGAAGCTAAATCCACAATGATCAAGTCATCAGGAACGCTGTAAAGCGGATATTGATAAGCTCCATGCCGAACACGTGATCCGCGCAAGAGGGGCTCATAGTAGCCTGTCATTAAGCCAGCCCCTGTAGGCAACGTACTGGCCGAGACTTGCCAAGGTGTGAAATGGGAACGGAAAAACGATTGAGCTTGTGAGCTCGGCGTCATTTGAGCGATTTGGCATACCGTCGTCCACTCTTTTTTCGCTGTCATGCGGGGGCACGATTGCTTGAGGGCCTCTAAGGCCTTGGGCCAATTCGATACCTCCAAAGCAGGAGTGTCCGCCCAAGTACGCTGGGTGAAACTTACTTGAGCTCGCGTGGTAGGCGTCTGGGCGCTAGGGGGTTCATCGGTCGTATCACTCACATCCACCGTGGAACAGGCACTCAAAATAAAGACAGGGGCGAGCAATACACTTAGCCGTTTGAAAACCGTCGCGAACATGGTCCAGTACTCCACAATACCAATAGACTAAAAAACGTCTGACTCGGGGATTCTAAAACAAACTTTTCAATGTAGGTTAGGGTACATTTGCCGAAAATCATGCTGTCGTTACGATTCTGCACATTCGTTGTCCAATTGGGTAAAGCTATCTTGAAAAAATAAACCCTGACCCAGACTGAATTCGATAAAATGGCCTCACTTATCGCGTTTAGCCAAAGGAATTTCATTATGCGTACATGCCGAATCGCCCCGAGTATTTTGTCTGCTGACTTTGCTAATTTAGGGCAAGAGGTCACTGATGTCATCAATGCGGGTGCTGACTGGATCCATTTTGATGTGATGGATAACCATTATGTTCCGAATCTTACGGTTGGACCGTTAGTGTTAAAGGCGATTCGTCCGTATTCTCGCAAACCGATTGATGTGCATTTAATGGTTGAGCCAGTGGATGACATTATTCCGATGTTCGCAGAAGCTGGTGCCGATATTGTGACGTTCCACTGTGAAGCGTCTCGTCATATTGACCGCACATTACAGCTCATCCATAACCATAAAATGAAGGCTGGGCTCGTGTTTAACCCTGCGACACCCATTACGTATTTGGACTACGTTATGGATCGGTTAGATGTTGTGTTGGTCATGAGTGTCAATCCGGGGTTCGGCGGACAAAGCTTTATTGAGTCCTCACTCGATAAGATCGCCCGTATTCGTGAAAAACTTGACCAATACAAGGCTGAGACGGGGCGGGATATTGCCCTTGAGGTTGACGGAGGAATTAAGGCCAGTAACATCGCACGTGTGGCAGCTGCTGGTGCCGATACGTTCGTAGCGGGCTCAGCGATTTTTGGTGAAAAATGCTCGTGTGGCTATGCCGAAGTGATTGAACAAATGCGCCATGCCGTCGCTCAGTTAGGAGACTAATGAGCGTTTGGTGTCAACCAAGGAAGGAGTCCGTTCGTTTGGCGAGGCTCCTTTTTTGATAAACCGAGGTAACAGAATGAATGAAATCAAGGCGGTGCTTTTTGACTTAGATGGCACCCTAGTGGATTCCTTGCCCGAGCTCTACGAAGGGGTACGACGTACAGCCGAGGACTTCCACCTTACGAGCCCAACCAAGGAAGCCGTGCGGGATATGATCGGACGCGGAGTGATTGTATTGGTCGAACGTTTGTGCGCGCATATGGGGGTAGAATCCAGCCAGGTGAGCCAGAAAGCGTTTTTGGATCGTTTGGTTGAGCACTGGGCCCAAATGGATGGACGCTATACCGAGTTTTTCCCGGGGGTGCTCGAAGGGATTGCTGCGTTACGCGAACAAGGGATTAAAGTTGGACTGGTGACCAATAAGTGGCGTGCGTTGACTGACGAGTTTTTGCAGTCACGAAACATCGCTGAGTTGTTCGATGTTGTGGTGGCGGGCGATGATTGCCCCCGCAATAAGCCGTATCCTGATATGTTAGAGAAGGCAATGAGTACGCTTGGCGTACTTCCGACGGAAACCGTGATGGTGGGCGACAGTCGAAATGATGCCCTTGCGGGTCGAGCAGCTAGCACGCATGTGGCGTTGGTCGAAACCGGGTACAACGAAGGCGTACCCATTTCCGAGTGGGCGCGCGAGGCGGGTTTTTCACATATGTATGTGAATGCCAAAAAAGTCTGTGACGTAATTCTTCAAGGTCACTTTTTAAAGTAATGGTTCTTCCGTGTGGGAAGTGGTTCGAAACGAACAGCAAGTTGGAGAAACCGATGAATAAAATGATGGCGGGACTGATTGCGGTAGTCCTGGGAACGACGATGAGCGCGACATGGGCGGCCGAAGATTCGGTTCAGGTATTAGCAGCGTGTTATCGGCAGGCTCAAAACTCCCCTGATAAATTGAGTAACTGCTTGACACGAGAATTTGACATGCTGAAAAAAGAGTACAAGGATGTGACGGATCGCATCTTTGTCCTTGCCAAGTCAAAAGATAAGAATAAAGGTAAGCGAGGACTGACCGCGTCGCAACAAAAGACCAACAATGCGTTTGAGAGCTATGTGGAGAGCGAATGTAACTTTATGAGTGATATGAACACAGCCGACAAGCTCAGCCAACGTAATGAAGAGCTCTCGTGTCGTGTGAATTTATATCGGATGCGCATCGATCTTTTGGAAAACCACTTTTTGAGTGCGAGTAAATAATGGAAGCTTTGTGGCCAGCAGAACCTCTGGATTTAAGCTTGCCGTCCGATCCAATGTGGCGAGCGTTGACGGAACGCTTTATGGGGACTGCTCAGGGGCAGGCGCTTGAACATATGCTCACGGAGCAAATCGATGCGGGGATTCGTTTATTTCCTCATGAGGTCTTTCGTGCGCTCAAACTCACGGCTTTCAATGATGTGAGTGTGGTGATTTTGGGACAGGATCCTTATCACGGGTTGGGGCAAGCGGAGGGACTTGCTTTTTCGGTGCCACAGGGCGTGAAGTGTCCCCCCTCGTTACGCAATATTCATAAAGAGATTTTGCGAGATCTTGGTATTCATAACGAAGGGAAAACCTCGTTGGTTCCCTGGGCTCGACAGGGGGTATTGCTACTGAATGCCGTACTAACGGTTCAGGAGGGGAAGGCAGGTTCACACGCAAAAAAAGGGTGGGAAACCTTGACCGATCAACTCATCCAGGCCCTATCCGAACGTCAGACAGGCTGTGTATTTATGCTTTGGGGTAACTATGCACAAAGTAAACGTTCCCTCATTGACGAATGTAAGCATAAGGTCCTAATGGCCAACCACCCATCACCGCTTTCCGCATTGCGTCCCCCAATCCCCTTTATCGGGTGCGGACACTTCCGTGCCGCGAACACGTGGCTCATGGAGCAACAAAAAGCGCCCATTGATTGGGCGCTGTAAAAAGGCAACGATTACATCAGGGCATTACTCTGGTTGAAAGAGGGTGCCTTGAAGCCATTCCTGTCCGAGAGGGGTCAGCTGCTCGACTGCGAGTTGTTTGAGTTCCAGCGGTGCATCGGTGGGCATCACAAAGGAGGTGCTTTGGAGTTGTCCCATGCGGAAAAAGCTAATCGTCACGGATTGTCCTGCGCGTTGAAGTAACGCTCGTTCCAACGAAGACGTTGTCACTTCGATCCCCGACACAGCGATGATTTTATCGCCTGCAAATAGCCCTGCCTGATAAGCAACACCTCCACTATGGGTGTAAGTGATCACAGGATAGGGGTGTTCCGCTTGCGTTTTGACAAAGAGACCGAGACGAGCCCCTAAGTGGGTTTGGCTTTGCGCGAGTACTTCGGTGAGCCCCAATAAGCCTAAAGTGCGTTGCCAGAGGGCATTCCAGAGTCGGTTATCTTGTGTACGGGTAAGGCGCTCAATGATGGAGGAAATGTCCAAGAATCCTAAACGAGTAAAGAGTTCACCAAGGCCATACTCAGGAAGTGTGCGCCAGTCTGGGTTTTCGATGGCGTTTCTAAACCACAACGCTAACAGTGTGTCGAGAGAACATTGACGGTGACTAATCTCACGAATATGCATATCGAGCATAAAGGCGAGGACGGCACCTTTGCCATAGTAAGAGCTCTGTGTATACGGACTATCATCAGTCGGCTTATAGAGTTGCGTCCAGGCATTAAAACTGGATTGTGAAAGCGCTTGACGATAGAACCCCTCTTTGTGTTTCACTCCATTGAAGCGCTCGGAAAGACTTCGCCAAAAGTCCGCTTCATCCACAAGCCCTGCACGATAAGGAATGAGCTGTTCGTAATACGAGGTAAAGCCCTCAAAGACCCATAACAATTCGGTGAAGGTTTCGGACTGCGTCAACGGGTATGGAAGCAATACTTCAGGGCGCAAAAATTTCACTAACCACGCATGGAAATATTCGTGCGCGACGAGTTGTAAGAAGTCTAAATAGCCTTTGGGAGCGGAACTTTCGTGCGCACCCGGTAGCTCATAGAGGTCTTTTTGTAATACGCAGGAGTTTTGATGCTCAAGTCCACCATAGAGCCCGGGTCCAAGGTGTAAATGAAAGAGATAATGGTCAAAAGGAATGCCAGACCAAAAGCCGTGAATATATTCGCACAGTCGAGTGACATCATGCGCGATCATATCGAGGTTAAGCGAGGGGGCTCCCGTGATGACCATGCGATGGGGGATCTGGTTCACCACAAAGTCAATGCATTGGGCAGGAGCAAGGGGACCAGTTAGCGTAAAAGGACAGTCCAGTAGGGTGTCTAGGTCGGGGGCAGTGAACTGGTTGAGTTCACTCGTTGCCGTGAGTGATGTGTAGACCTGATAGTGTCCATCAAAGGTTACCGTGATGTCGCCGTCATAACTTTTTTCTGGAATGAGAAAAAGGGCAGCAGGATTAATAAAACCGTAATCAGAATTAATTTGTGCATCATGCACGCGGGGAGAGTTAGCGAAGATACTCCAAATGATACTGACTGGCTCATTCGGTGTGAGTTCGGTTAAAAGCCAAGTATTTTTATCGTGCTGAATTAATCGCCCCATCGTGGCGTGCGGATGACGTAATCGAGAAACATAATCACGAATCAAATAACTGCCACTTGTCCAATTTGCCATTTGAAGGGTTAATTCGGACGTAGTGGGGGTAAGGGTCAGCGACACTTCGAAGAGATGTTGTTGGGGCTGTGGGGAAATGTGGTAATGAAGCATGAAAAGGACCTCAACGCTTTTATTTTTACAATCTTGACAAAAACAGAATTTCTCTGCATAATAACCCTCCTCAATTGATGAGAGCGTCCTGCTCTGAACAAATTTGAAAAAATGTTAAGAAACTCTTGACAGCTCGAAAATGTTCTGATAGAATGCTTTTTCTCTTCAGTTGTGAAGAAAAGTTCTTTAAAAATTTGAATTCAACGAACCGATAAGTGTGAACATCCGCGGT
>CAJJMF010000133.1 GCA_905192805.1 uncultured Sutterella sp.
GATATTTTGTTTACTCAGGGCTTTGGAACGCGTTTTGACTGTCAACAGTTGGTGTTAACGGGTCAAATTTCTGTTCAAGGTGTCACGCTTGAGGATCCGAATGCGGACTTTGATACCGAGGGCTTTAGCTTCGTGTATCGTGACCAGCTTTGGCCTTATAAGGAAAAAGCCATCATTGCGCTGCATAAACCGGCTGGTTATGAATGCTCATTAAAGCCCTCTGCTCATCCGTCGGTGATGACCTTGATCCCTGGGCCACTCCGTCGTCGCAATGTTCAACCTGTCGGGCGATTGGATGTGGATACCACGGGGTTATTACTGATGACTGATGATGGTGCATTGCTTCACCGTTTGATCCATCCAAAACGTCACGTCAGTAAAACGTATCGTGTTGGGTGTAAGCATCCTGTCACTGAGAAAATGCTCGAACAATTGCTTGAGGGCGTTGTCTTAGCCGATGACCCGAAACCCGTGTCGGCTCATGCGGTCACGCTTCTGGATGAGCATACGATTGAGATGGTTCTTACGCAGGGGAAATACCATCAGGTTAAACGGATGGTAGCTGCCTGCTCAAACCGTGTGGAAAGCCTTCATCGGACAGGCTTTGGACAATTCCAATTACCTGAGTCGCTCGCCGAGGGCACTTGGCAGTGGATTGAGCAGAGTGACATTCTCGGTTGATAAGGACCAGCGTTATGCCCGCGACACGGATCAAACACTTTGTTAAAGACTGGGGAGTTTATCTTAAACCCGTCTCCCTTCGCATGTTCTTCTTGGGGTTTAGTGCGGGATTGCCTTTGCTTTTGGTTTTGGGAACGCTGAGCTTTTGGTTACGAGAGGCGAGTATCGACTTAAAAACCATTGGTTTTTTCTCTTGGATTGGGCTGGTGTATGCGTTGAAGTGGCTCTGGGCACCGTTGGTGGACCATATGACACTCCCGGGGTTTCATCGCCGATTGGGACAACGTCGTGGATGGTTACTTTTAGCGCAGTTAGGAGTCATCGGTGCGTTGTTGGGGATGGCCTTTACCAACCCAGCCGAACACTTAACGGGGACACTCTTTTTCGCCTTGATGGTGGCTTTTTGCTCGGCGACTCAGGACATTGCTTTGGATGCGTACCGTATTGAATCGTCGAAAAGCGAATGGCAGGGGGTACTCTCGGCTATGTACCAAGCCGGTTACCGACTTGCCATGATTTGGGCGGGGGCTGGGGCTTTGGCCTTAGCCTCGATGGGCACCGATACAACCCTTGTTGGTTATGCTTATGGGGCCTGGCGTTTTGCTTATCTGGTGATGGCAGCCTCGATGGGTGTCGGAGTGGTAACGGTACTGATTTCCCCTGAACCCTCTCCCATCAAGCGCCCCAAAGTGGTTGGAGGCTTGCTTGAGCGCATCAAGGTGGGGTTTGTCGAGCCCATTGTTGACTATTTCAAACGCTATCAACGCATGGCTTGGGTTATTTTGCTTTTAGTCGCTGCGTATCGCATTTCCGATGTGGTGATGGGGGTTATGGCCAATCCCTTTTATCATGACATGGGCTTTACGAAGTCAGAAGTGGCGCTGGTGACCAAAGTGTTTGGTGTTTTAATGACGCTCTTGGGCGCCTTTGTTGGTGGCATGGTGACGATGAAACTCGGCGTCTTGAAAACCTTGTTTTTGGGGGGTGTTTTGTCAGCAGCGACGAATGTGCTCTTTTCGCTTTTAGCGCAGGTCGGTCATAGCGTGGGATTCCTTGTGTTGACGGTCTCCGCCGATAATTTGGCCTCGGGGATTGCGAGTGCCGCCTTTGTTGCTTATTTGTCGAGCCTCACCAATCGTATGTTTTCTGCTACGCAGTATGCGCTCTTGAGTAGCCTGATGGTGCTGTTACCGAAAAGTTTGGCGGGTTTTTCTGGTGTTTTGGTTGAAGCAACGAGCTTTTCCACGTTCTTCTTACTGACGGCTCTCATGGGAATACCGGTGTTACTACTGATCGGGTACATTATCCACGCGAGTAAGGGGAGCGAATAGATCGCCCCCCGATGCAGTGAGCCCCTAGTGTTAATGGCCTATTCGGGGCTCACCAAAGACGCGGAGGTTATCGAGTGCCCGATTTACGTCGTGACGTGGGACGAGGACTACCGAAGGGGTTGGGGCGTTTGCTAGCGTGCCCTTTGCTCGGTGTTTTTCCATGACGCTCTATGCTTTTCGTGCGGGTGCTCGAGGGGCCTGAACGTCGCGCTTGGCGGTCTCCCTCAAAGGGCGGGCGCTCTTTGCGATCAGGTTTTCCGCGGTGTGCGGCAGGACGCGATACGGTGGATTTCGCCTCGACAAAGCCACGCGTAACCGAGGCTATTTCGGCCACGCTGAGGGCAATATCCTCCAAGGCCTGATCCAGATTTTCTAAGGGACTCTCAAGGTCCAAATCCTCTTTGATGGTGCTGAGATCACCCGCAACATCGTCAGGAAGATGACGCAGAATGCCCAACAGAGCGCTTGAGACGGTTTCATCCTCACTATCTTTGAGTCCAGGCCAGCGTTCGATCACTTCGACAAAGCCTAAGGCAAAGGGAATCACGGCAGCAATGCTGTCATAGCCACGAACGGGGTGCCCTCGGCTGTCTTCGATCTCATAGATGATGGGATCAATGGGTTTGCACGCTGCCAGGGTTTGATCGATTTGGCGGTAACGACGATAGATGAGCTCCTCGAGTCGATCTTGGTCCGCTTCATTGGGTAAGCACGCGTTGGGTTGCGCATTTTTGTCAAACAAAAAGGGCATCCATTCGCTGGGAGCTGGCTCGTGAGGTAAGCAGAGTAAAGCCGTCAAAAACCCGTCCATATAGTCGGGCTCCATGGGTTCAAACTCATCGGGCAGGCTTGCTAAAAGTTCCCCTAACTCAACGAATTCGGCATCGGAAAGAGGGAGGATAGGCGTATTAGTCATAGTCAATGCGACGTGTGTTTCAAAAAGAGTATTCAAGTGAGCTCATTGTAGAGGGAAGCACAGTTGGGGACCACGTGAAGGATCGAGTAAAATTTAGCAAGATCAAAGAAAACCCACTTAGGAGTTTTTATGTCGTTAGTGGTATTTTCCTGTCGTGCGACAGGCCCTTTTATCATGTTTGAAGAAACGGCGAAGCAAATCTTCAAAACCTTAGATCGTCCTTGGGTGTGCCCAGGAGCGTTTGCTGCGGATGAGCTTGAAGGATTATTAGCGATCTTGGATGCCGCCGAAAAACGTGATAAAGAGCGCCTCGCAGAGATTGAACGTGCGCGTGAGAAGAAACTCCGTGAGTCCAGTTACGACGAAGAGTTAAATATGTTGGAAGAGGAAAAGCAGCGAGAAAAGGAAGAACGCGAAAAAGTGAACTTCTATCAGCGTATTGTTCCCCTTCAAAACATGATGCGTCGTGCGATTAAGAGTGAAGAGCCCATTATGTGGGAACCCATGAGCTAAAAGCGATCAAAGGGGAGCCGTGTTAGCAGTCTCCCCTTATTACAGAGATTTTGCAAGGGATTAAATTTTCCAGAAGTTGCGTGTAAAGAGCACAAAGACGGTAAAGATTTCTAAACGCCCCAAGAGCATCAGTGCTGAGCAGATCCAGAGCTGAATACTGGAGAGATGGGCAAAATTTCCTGCGGGGCCAACCTCGCCGAGCCCAGGCCCTAAGTTGGTAATCGTGGCAATACTTGCCGAGAAAGCTTCAAGCGGAGCCAGTCCAGTCAGTAGCAGAATCATGGCGCCGATGATAATGGTCACACTCCAGACCATCACATAGACCAACACCGCAAAACTAATCTTGTTATCAATGACCATCTCACCGACACGCAACGGTACCGCCGCTTTTGGGTATAAAAGAAGCATTAACTCGCGTTTGAGCTGTCGTGAAAGAATCAAGAGACGAATTTGCTTAATTCCGCCCCCCGTGGATCCGGCGCAGGTGGCAAAACATGCTGCGCATAATAAAATGAACGGGAGTCCATAGGGCCAAGACGAATAATCTGTATCCGCATAGCCTGTGGTCGAGGCGACGGAAATGACGGAAAAAAGAGCGTACCGGAAGTTTTCTTCCCAGCCTCGGTAAATATGTTGACTATAGAGGATATAAAACGTTAGTCCAACCAGCGTAATGAGGGTGAGTAACCAAGAGAGCGCTTCGGGATCTTTGAGATATAAGAAAACATTGCGACGACTCCAGCAGACGAAGTGCAACGAAAAATTCAACCCACAGAGCACCATGAAGAAACTGGCGACATAGTCAATACGTGCAGAATGGAAGAACACATAACTCGCATCGTGGGAGGAAATCCCTGATAGTGATACGGTGGTCATCATGTGCATGATGGCGTCTTGCCATTCCATGCCAGCGAGGTGATAGGCAATAGCGCATGCAAACGAAATGCCGAAATAGATGATGTAAAGCGCTTTGGCCGTATCGGCAATGCGCGGCGTGAGTTTTTCTTCTTTGAGCGGCCCACTGGTTTCGGCTTTAATAATCTGTGCACCCCCCACGCCCAAGAGCGGCAAAATGGCGACAGACAACACAATGATCCCCATGCCACCGAGCCATGATAGGAAACACCGAAAACCGTTGAGCGATAACGGTAATTTATCGAGTCCCGTCATGACCGTTGCCCCTGTCGTAGAGAGGCAGGACATCATTTCGAAATAGAGTTTGGGGAAGGAATACTTGGGAAGTTCCAATAAAAAAGGAATCGTGCTAAACAGCGGAATCAAGGTCCAAATAAGGGTCACGAGCAAAAAACCATGCCGAGCGGTAAGCTCGGTCTTTTCGTGACGGGTCAGGATGCTTAGCAGTAGCCCTGTGATAAAAGTCACCCCCGTTCCAATGACAAAACTTTTCACGAGGGCGGGGTCGTAGACGACCGCGACAAAGAGCGGTACCAAGGTCGTCACCGCAAAAGCCATCAATACAGGTCCTGCTGTATTGAGTACGGGAAGGATTAAATGAGGGATCGTGTTCCGCATCGTAGACCTGCCCAGTGTTAAAAGAAGCCCACATCGACCGTAAAGAGTCGCTCAATCTTCGGTAAGAGTCGTTTCGACGACACGAAGATGATGACATGGTCTTCGGCTTCAATAATCGTATCTTTTTCACCCATTAATACGACCGGGCCATCGTCTCCTTCACGGATAACCGCTCCGATATTGCATCCTTCGGGGAGCGCAATGTCACCAATACGTCGGCCAACAACCTTAGAGCTATGCTTGTCGCCGTGCGCAATAATTTCGAGGGCTTCAGCCGCACCACGGCGCAAACTAAAGGCCGAGACCACGTCCCCACGACGCACATGGCGAATCAGTTCCCCTAACGCTGCGGTGGTCGTTGAGACGGTAATGTCAATTTGCTCCCCTTGCATGAGGTCACTGTAGGCTTTGCGATTCACGAGAGCAATGGTGCGTTTAGCCCCCAACTTTTTGGCCAGAAGAGCAGACAAAATATTATTTTCGTCATCGTCTGAGAGCGACAAGAAGAGGTCACAGGTTTCAATCCCCGTACTCTCTAGAACATCCTCGCTCGTAAAATCTCCCTCGATAATGACCGCTTGATCACCTAAAAAGCGCGATAAGCGCTTGGCGGAGGATTTGTTTTCTTCCAGAATGCGCAGGTTATAGCGATTATCACTAGCGACCAGCAACTGGGCTAAATGGCGGGTCATGTTTTGTTTGCCCGCCATAATAATATTTTTGACGGGAGGCTCTCGGTGTCGGAACTCTGCCATGAGGCGACGAGCGTATTGGCTGTCACAAAGACAGATGACCTCATCGTTAGCCTCGATTACCGTGGATGCACTTAAGTCGAGTCGTCGATTGCGTCGAAAGATGGCAATAATGCGTGCCGGAACTTTAGGCAAATGGGTATAGAGTTCTCGAACGGGGCGCCCAACCAGAGGACTACCGGCCTTAGCACGCACAGCAATCAAGCTAGCGACCCCTTCCCCAAATTCCTGTACTTGAAGCGCTTCAGGGAAGTCTATGAGTTTGGCTAAGTAATTCACCACCGTGAGTTCTGGCCAAATAATGGAGGTGGCCTCAAAGCCTTCTTCGCCTAAGATCCGGGGGTAGTTGCGTAATTCGTTATTACGAACGCGGGCAATACGCGTGGGAATGTTAAACATTTGCGCGCACAGTAACGTCACTACCAGATTCGTTTCATCACTGGAGGTGACAGCAATGAGCATGTCGGTATCCGCTGCTCCCGCATCTGTGAGTACTTGGGGGCTCGTGGCGTTACCCACAATACCGCGCAAGTCGAAGCGTGATTGCAAAAACGCAATGTGTTCGGGGTTGGTATCGACAATGGTAATGTCATTGGACTCAGATACTAAGCTTTCCGCAATCGAGCTCCCGATACGCCCTGCGCCCACGATCAATATTTTCATACGCTGCTTTCACTCAATGGTTATTTGTTCGGCTGACGACGGCGTAATGGCGTATCAGGCATCTTGAGTGAGCCATAAACGGGAAGATCCTTGTCTTTTAGACCACTTTCGCGACTAAACAGGGACGGTTCAAGTCCGAGGGATTTTAATTTGCGATACACGTGTGTACGCTCTAACTGGGTATGGTTAGAGACGTCGACCACCTGGCCGTGATACATCGCCAAGACTCGCGAGAAATAGGCCCGCTCAATATCCTTGATGAGCTCTCGGTAGGGCTGATTGTAGTTAAGCACAATGCCAAGCTCAGGGATTTCAATCAGAGGAAAATGTCGTTGCACCGAAGCAGAGGGTTCTCCTGTAGACACGACAAAAACATCTTTGAGTTTTTTCACACTCGAACTGGGACCTTGAGCAGGTTGTTCATGAATACGAGGTTCAACGGGCGTAGCAGGTACACTGGGTTCAGTATGTGGAGCGTGTTGCACGTTCCCCACTAAGCGAGGATAGCGTACGACGTCTGACAAGTCAGCATGGCTAACGGACTTCCAATCCTCGAGGACGCGTTCAAGCGTCTGCATGAGTTGCTTCATCCCGATGGGTTTCTCTAAGAATCCCATCGCTCCATAACGCATGGCCTCCATGGCTGTTTCAATCGTTCCATGTCCAGACATCATGATGACGGGACAGTTTAGGACCCTTGTGGAGACTAACTCTTTGAGCAGGGTGATCCCATCCGTATCAGGCATCCAGATATCAAGGAGAATTAAATCGATATGGACAGCCTTTAACTGTTCACGTGCGGACTGAGCATCACA
>CAJJMF010000134.1 GCA_905192805.1 uncultured Sutterella sp.
AACTCGATTCACCTCGAGAGAGTCCCACCATCATAATCAAGATGGGATCAAGGGCCATCTTTCCAAAGAGACCATAAAGGAGCACCGTCCACATTAACGTCTCTGGCGTATGAGCGTAAACGAGTCCAAAAAGGGACGCTGCACTCATCAGCAGTAAAAGCATAGTCACAGCGCGTGGAGCCTGAAATTTATCGACGAGATAAGAAAAAACAAGCGAAGAAAAAATCGACACCACGGAGATGAGCATCATGGCGCTCGCCACGGTAGCGGTATCCAAGAGTTTTTCTTGGGATAGGTATTGCTGAAGCCAGGTGAGGACTGTGAAAAAACCATAAAGCGACGCGAATAGCACCAGAAAGACGCGTGCCAACGGACGGGTCATCGTAAAGCGAAGAGGCTTGGGTTGTTGGCGTACCACGGGTAACAAGGGACGCAGACTTAACCAGAGCGCAAGGGCTCCCCCGCCAACGACCGCATAGAGCCATTGATAAGACCAGCCCTTAGCCACCAGCCACACGGGTAACGTCGTCCCGAGGATAATCCCGATCGACATCCCACTATTGATCAGCGTCGTAGCGAGTACTTTGCGGTGTGTGGGGATCACGTGAGCAGAAACAGCAAAGAGCGGCCCATAAAATAGCCCCTCAAAAGCCCCGGATAAAAAACGCAACACCACAAAGGCGGCAAACGTGGTGAAGAGTCCGCTTAAAACGCTTACTAGAGCCATTCCTAAGAAAGCCAGTTCTATGACTTGGCGTGTCCCCCATCGATCCCCAAGCAGTCCTCCAGGAATTTGCAAGAGCGTATAACCCAAAAAGAAGAGGCTAAAAACGAGTCCCAAATCTTCGACACTCAGCCCGTAAGACTCACTCAAAGTCCCCATAATGGGGGTAAACATCATGCGGTCAAAATAAATCAGCGCCCAACCCAAACTGGCGAGTGCCACAAAATAAAGCCAAGAAAAGCGAGGCATGGTCGTATCAATCGGTCAATCGGTCCATCAGCGGTTAAACGCTAGTATTGGGAATCATCGTGCAGCAACGGGAGACAAAAGTCAACAAAAAAGGCCACACCTTTTCGGTATGACCTTAATTTGCGTAGCCACGATGCCTCGCATAAACCGAGGCATCGTTGGAGTCTGCAAGCGATTAGCGCTTGGAGAACTGCTTCGCGCGACGGGCCTTGTGAAGACCAACCTTCTTACGTTCGACTTCGCGAGCGTCGCGGGTCACGAGACCAGCGTTCGAAAGGACAGACTTCAAACCAGCATCGTAGTCGATCAAAGCACGGGTGATACCATGACGGATAGCACCGGCCTGACCGGATTCGCCGCCACCCGACACATTGACCATGATGTCGAACGTTTCAACATTTTCGGTCAACTGCAAGGGTTGCATAACGATCATGCGACCCGTTTCGCGGTGGAAATACTGATCCAAGGAACGACCATTAATGACGATCTTACCCGTGCCACGCTTGATGAACACGCGAGCGACGGAGCTCTTGCGACGGCCAGTGCCGTAGTTGTAGTTACCAATCATTTTCAAGCCTTCCTGAGATTAGATGTCCAACACTTTGGGCTGCTGGGCGGCATGGGGATGTTCAGCGCCAGCGTAGATCTTGAGCTTCTTGATCATCGCATAGCCGAGCGGTCCCTTCGGGAGCATGCCCTTCACAGCGATTTCGAGAGCACGACCCGGATGCTTCGCTTGCATTTCTTCAAAGGTCGTTTCATAGATCCCGCCAGGGTAGCCAGTGTGACGATAGTACGTCTTCTTACCAGCCTTTTCAGCAGACAACACGAGCTTGTCAGCATTGATAACGACGATAAAATCACCCGTGTCGACGTGCGGAGTAAATTCGGGCTTGTGCTTACCACGAAGGCGCAAAGCGATTTCGCTAGCAAGACGGCCGAGAACCTTATCACTGGCATCGACCACAAACCAGTCGCGCTTAACCTCAAGCGGCTTGGCCGAGAAGGTCTTCATTGCGTTTCACCTAATAAAAAAGAGTGTCACAAACCTGTATCAACAGATGGCGCTGCGTCTTACGCGCATTCGTCACGTAAGCACAACAGGTTAGTAACGGAAAACAAAACAAAAGCGAATCTCTAGGGGACAAAACAGCTCGTCACTCCGATTCGCATAACGATTTCAACCTAACTTTGTCAAAAAGCGGTGCCAGTGGAAAAAGATGGGGTAAGCAATCCGCACAATCAAAGTTAGACTGGCGATTTTACCGAAATTTCCTTTCCCTGTCTAGGCAAGACTACCGTTTTTTTAATTGGCTTTCTTGAATCCATCGCCCCCACCAAAACAACAAAGGAACCCACTCGGAGTTCCTTTGTCAGTCTGTAGGATGATCACGGTGGGTGATCATCCTTGGCGCCACGATTTACTTCTTGGCTTTCGGCGTTTCTTCTTTGGTGGCTTCAACGGCATCCTGAGCGCATTCACAGGCTTCGTCCTTGCCACAACATTCGTCGGCCTTATCCGCTTCACAGGCACAGCTTGTGTTGTCTTGGCATTCTTCACAAGGCTTAGCATCCTGAGCTTCCGTCACGGGCGTTGCCACGGCAGGGGCGGCCACCACAGGGGCTGCCACTACGGCGGACTCCGCCTGACACTCCGTGCATTCAGCTGGCGCCACAAAGGGCTTCCCTGCCAAAGCGTCTTCGACCACTGGGCGTAACGCTGCCGTACGCGCGGCATTCATCTGACCTAAACGCAAGCGACGGAAGAGCACGTCATCGGCCGTGCGGGCGCCTTCGTAGTCACGAGCATACACGGCAAACTTCGCCACTTCTTCGGCGACCGCATTCGAGGCTTCCGCAGCGATTTCCAATTTTTCCGGATCAAAGAACGGATTCTTCGAAATCGGAAGATCACGCGTCACACATAAGCGCGGCGGGATCAAGTGACGTAACGTCGCAACCGTCATCGCATGTTCAGCCATCTTACGGTAGGCAGTCCACTTACCACCCGTCACCGTAATCATATTGCCAAACTCAGGAATCACAGCGTGTTCACGCGAGACTTTGGCGGTCGAACCCGCAGAGCCAGTAGCGCTCGGGTTAAAGAGCGGACGCAACCCCGCAAACGTAGCCTTCACATCGGCACGCGTAATCGGCTTTTCTAAGTAGCCCGCAGCGGTTTCGATCATGAAGTCGATTTCATCATCGCTGACCGTCGGTTCGAAATCCGCCGTTTCTTGTTCCACGTCGGTCGTGCCGACCAACAGCATTCCGTGCCAGGGAATCGCGAACAAAACGCGACCGTCACGGGTCTTAGGAATCAACATACCAGTGTCACCCGGCATGAAGGACTTGTCCAAAAGGATATGTGAACCACGCGAGACACGCACCAACGTGCTCGCTTCGGGATCGACCATACGACGAATCGGGTCAACCCAAGCACCCGCCGCATTAAAGACCATCTTCGTACGGATCGTAAACTCTTCGCCCGTTTCTTCGTTCTTGGCCTTCACGGCACGAATCGTACCGGACTCATAGACCATGCCCACAACCGGCATATAGTTCAGCGGCACCGCACCATGTTCAAACGCGGTACGCATCAACGCCACGCCTAAGCGCGCATCGTCAAACTGGCCGTCGTAGAACTGAACCCCGCCCTGCAGCCCTTCGGGCTTAACCCCCGGCAAACGTTCCAAGGTCTTTTCGCGAGAGAGACTGGAGGTATGACCAATGTTGTAACCGCCGTAGGTCATGGCCGAATAAATCCCCAAGCCAACGGTGTAGAACTCACGTTCACCCTTGTTGTAGCACGGCAAAATGAACGGCTTGGAATGCACCAAATGCGGCGCATTCTTGATCAAAATGCGACGTTCTTTCAACGCTTCGCGAACGAGCCCCCAGTCACGAGGATTCTTCATGTAGCGAACGCCACCGTGAATGAGTTTCGTCGAACGCGAAGACGTTCCTGCAGCGAAGTCTTGGGCTTCGAGCAATACCGTCTTCAAGCCACGAGAGGCCGCATCGACTGCGATACCAGCGCCTGTCGCTCCGCCCCCAATCACGACGACATCCCAAACAGGATCTTCACGAAGTTGAGCGAGCAAATCCTCGCGCACAATTGGTTTAAATTCAGTCATCTCACTTATTCCAGTTTCTGGCTCGGCCCACTGCACGAGTCCATTGGTTTAACAAATAGCCTCTGTGATCGTCACTCATGGCTGGTTCAAAGACACGATCGATCTTCCATAATGAGGAAAGTTCCTCACATTGTGCCCAAACGCCGGTGGCCAATCCAGCTAGGGCAGCCGCACCGAGAGCGGTTGTCTCAGTGAGAACTGGGCGAACGACTGGAACTCCAGCGATGTCCGCCTGAAATTGCATCATTAAATTGTTCTGACTCGCGCCGCCATCGACGCGCAACTCTTTGAGTGGCGTGGCAGCATCCAACTGCATGGCCTGTAACACTTCTGCGCACTGGAAAGCAATCCCTTCCAAGGCCGCACGCGCGATATGTGCCCGAGTCGTCCCACGTGTAAGACCAATAATGGTTCCACTTGCATAGGCATCCCAATGAGGTGCGCCTAAACCGACAAACGCCGGGACCAAGTACACACCACCGTTATCCGGCACGCTTTCCGCTAAACGTTCGATTTCGGTCGCCGACGAGAAAAACTGTAGTCCGTCTCGCAACCACTGCACAACGGCACCTGCCACAAACACCGAGCCTTCCAATGCATACTGGATGGGTTGATTCTCGAGTTGCCAAGCAACAGTCGAAATCAAGCGGTGCACACTGCTCTTAGGCTCAGCACCTACGTTCATCAACAAAAAGCCACCCGTACCATAGGTGTTCTTGGTAATCCCAGGTTCATAGCACGCCTGCCCAAAACTTGCCGCCTGTTGGTCACCCGCTACCCCAGCAATGGGAACCGCTACCCCTAAACACTCAGGATCGGTGTATCCAATGACAGCTGAGCTGGGCGTAATGGTAGGCAATAACTCTGCTGGAACCCCAAAAATCGCCAACAATTCATCGTCCCACTGCCCTGTCGACAAATTACACAATAGTGTTCGGGACGCATTGGTAATGTCCGTCGCATGCACTCGACCTTTGGTCAAATTCCAAATGAGCCAAGTATCAATCGTGCCAAACGCCAATTCACCACGGCGGGCACGCTCTTCTGCGCCAGGGACGTGATCCAGAATCCATCGAATTTTGGTGCCCGAGAAATACGGATCGATACGCAAGCCGGTTTTCTCACGTACAAGCACCTCAAACCCATCACGTTGGAGGGTTTTGCACATTTCGGCGGTGCGGCGATCTTGCCAGACGATCGCTCGATGAATCGGCTCACCCGTTTTACGATCCCAAATCACCGTTGTTTCACGCTGATTGGTGACACCAATACCGGCGAGCTCGCTGGCGTTTACCCCCGCTTTGAGCAAACAGGCACGCGCACACGCCAACTGCGTACGCCAAATATCCATTGCATCATGCTCCACCCAGCCTGGGTGAGGATAATGCTGAGGAAACTCGGCCTGTTCCATCGCGACAATTTGAGCTTGGTCATTAAATAAAATGGCACGGGAACTCGTTGTCCCTTGATCAAAGGCCAAGATGTATTTCATTGAACGTCCTACAGGATAGTGGGTATGACTATAGTTATACGAGTGAGAGTTTAGCTAAGTTGCTCACTTCTGACTAGTTAGTCTCACTTAAAGACGAGTATTTTTGCCCGAGCGCAAAGTTTACATAGCATCTTTGCCACAGCGAGATTCGCTCCACGAGAGGCACAACACCTGAGAGACAAAAAAGGAGACCCCCGAAAGGCTCTCCCTTTTGTATCCGACATCGACGCGACGACTGCCACGTTACGGTTCAATTATTGAACACGGTCAGTTTCGACTTCCGGCGTGGACTCGGTGACTTCACTTTCGTCCTCTTGGAACTCTTCATCCTCAAACGGATCCGTTACCACTTCCGTTTCTTCCGTCTCCACTGCATCGGTGCTCACCGCTTCTGGAGCACTTTCTTCCTTGGCCGGTTGGGGGAACTTCACCTGCTGAGCGGCCTGAATCAGACTGCGTAAGGCAGCATTCACGGCTTCAGCACTTTCAAAATACGAGGCGACATCCCAATCGAGACGCACAACACCTTGGCGAGCAAAATCGGATCGATCCGAAAAGCGACGCGTTTCCAACGCACGTGCGCGCGGACCCGAGCGCACGCCGAAACGTTCACGACGGTCCCCAAATTCCTTGCGCGGGCCACGTGTACGGTCCCCGCCTCGACGATCGCCGAACTCACGGCGATCACTACGATCCCCACGGCGATCCGAAAAATCGCGACGATCACTTCGGCGATCCGAAAACTCCGGACGATCGCCACGATCGCTACGACGGTCAGAGTTAAAACGAGGACGACGATCTGATGATTCAGAACGGCCTTCTCCACCAAACGGTGCTCGATGCGAGCCTTCCGATTTCCAAGGTTTACGATCCATGGTGCTTACTCAATAAAAACGGTATAGATATAAGTGAAATCCGCCCTGTGTCGAGTCTTTGCTCGCCCTCAGGTGGCGGTACATACGTTATCAGGCGTGTCCCGCCATTGTACACGGATCCACTTCATCTCTAGGTATTAACCCAAGTAGATTATGCACAACGCGTCAATTCGCTATAGACTTAGATTAAGGGAGATGCAAAAACACATTTCCCAGATTGACTAACAACA
Source organism: uncultured Sutterella sp. (assembly GCA_905192805.1). Lineage (GTDB taxonomy): Bacteria > Pseudomonadota > Gammaproteobacteria > Burkholderiales > Burkholderiaceae_F > Sutterella. The sequence continues at coordinate 6,708 of CAJJMF010000134.1, forward strand.
ATAAAGAGAGGTGTCTGTATGTCGCAAGCTCTTCAAACCGTTTTCCATGGGATCAACCGCTCTGCAGCAGTCGAACAGGCTGTTGAAGAAAAAGTTGAAGCATTGCGCCGTTTCGATAGTCAATTGGGACCATGCAAAGTGACCATCACACAAGAAGGTCATCAGACGATGGGAGCCTTCACGGTTCGTATCGACTTGGTGGCTTCGGGTCAGAACATCATTGTGAATCGCACCAACATGGATGTCATGCTGGCTTTGAATGAAGCGTTTGATACCGTGCGTCGCTCTGTTAAGGAAGAAGCTGACAAGCGTCGCCACCACTAATCTCAGTGAAGACCATTAACTGAGCCAATACTGGCTCGGTGTGTTCACCTAAATGCGATGAGTCCTCTGGGCTGATCGCATTTTCTTTTTTGATGTACTCAAATCGGATAGGGGGGTAGGATATCCCACTCGCCCCTTCCACACCACCCACCGTA
>CAJJMF010000135.1 GCA_905192805.1 uncultured Sutterella sp.
GGACACCTCGGGGCGGGTAAGAGTCACTTAAAGGGCTCGCGCCTTTTCCGTGATGAAGGCCTCTCGGCCGATAGTCGTACGCGTGCCACGCTTTATAGTGCGGGCGTGGGGCTGGAAGCGAAGGTCACGGACTGGGTGGAACCCTTCGTGCGCTTAGACTACACGCGTGTCTCGATGCGTGGGTTTACCGAAACGGGCGCCAACGAACACAACCAGCATGTCGCACGCGACACGTACGACGAGTTGATTGCCCGCGTCGGGACTACCTTCTCGGGACCGCTCTCTGCGAAGTGGTCGTGGCAGGCTCGTGCGAGCGTGGGTGTCGATCTACTCGATGGCGTTGGCACCATGCATGCCCGCTTTGTGGATGGCTCGGGCGTGATCGCCACGAAGAACGACTCGATGTCGCGCGTCTTGGGTGACGTGGCCGTGGGGCTTAACTACCAAGTGACCTCGTCGTGGGAATTGAATGCGAGTTTGGCGGGTCAAGTTCGCAAGCATTACCGCGAAGGCGCCGTGGAATTGCGTAGCGTCTGGACGTTCTAACGACAGGCAAGAAGAGGGAGCCTAAGAGACCCGTGGCTCCCACGAAACGGAGTGGCACAGAAGCGCATCAGGCCTTTGTGCGACTCCGTTCTCGTTTGTGTACGCTCGCTTTTGCCAGTTTCCGTGCGAGACAAGGTAGAATGAGACTAAACGTTCTCATTAAAGTATCCGCGGGCTCCCGCGCTTGGGGTGGTTCATCCCACAGGGGGCGCAACCAACCCTCACTATCCCGCGGACGGCTCACTCACTCTCAGTCAATGAGGTTTGTCATGGCTTCCTCGAAACCGCTTTTTGTTCTCGCGATTCTCATGAGTGCGCTCATGGTTTGGTCAGGATGGGGACCTTATTCGCGCGACGTGTGGATTGCCGAAATGATTCCCGTGTTTGGGGTCTTCGCCATTTGGTTACTCTCGAGCGTGAAATTTCGTTTGAGTCTCACGGCCTATGTGCTCATGAGTTGCTGGATTATTCTGCACACGATCGGCGCTCACTACACGTTTGAGCGCGTGCCCTTTGAATGGGCAAGTCAACTCTTAGCCCCCTGGTTAGGCGAAGGGCGAAACCATTTTGACCGTGTCGCGCACTTTATCATTGGGTTCTATAGTTTCCCGATTGCCGAACTCGTGGTGAAAAAACGCTGGGGCACCGTAACGCTGGCAGCACTCTTTGGGCTTTTTTCCGTGATGAGTATTGCGGCAGCCTACGAAATCATCGAGTGGCAATATGCGGTGATTGAAGGGGGCGACGCTGGGGTCGCGTTCTTGGGTTCGCAAGGGGATATTTGGGATGCGCAAAAAGACATGCTTGCCGATACACTCGGGGCCCTCACGGCACTGGTGATTTTCTTCATCGTTCGGCCCTATCGACAGTACCGATAAATGGGGCAACTAGGGAGGGCCCCCACCGGGTACCCGTCCCTGATGGGTCAGTGAGCCCATACGCCAACGGCTCGGTAACCCTTTGAAATCGATGAAAGACTCCGAAAGATGGTGTTGAAAGATTTTTGCAATAAACCCATTGACGCCATGATGGGCTTTTTCTATGCTGGTAAGTAAAGCGCGATGAGGGATAGCCTCTCTCGCGACTCATTGACTCACCCCACCCGAAGGAGACGCCTATGCGTACCATTGCCAATATCATCTGGCACATTCCTTTTTTAGGTTTCCTCAATGCGGCTATCAGCTTTGTGATCGGTACCGTGTTGGTGCTCACCGTCGTGGCAGCCCCGATCGGTCTCGGACTCATTCAATATGCCCGCTTTTTGATGGGGCCCTTTACGAACCGTATGGTGGATCGGTCGTTGCGTCCCGATGATGACCCGAATCTCTTATGGACGACCTACGGGTTCCTGATCAAGATTATCTATGTGCCCTTTATTGGGTTGCCGCTCACGATCGTGACGCTCTTTCAGATCATTGGGCTCATCTGCTCGGTCGTCGGGATCCCGATGGCGATCATTCTCTTTAAGTCCTTGGGGACTTACTTGCAACCAGTCGACAAGGTCTGCATGTCGGTCGATATGGCCGAACGGTTAGAAGCCGAACGCGTGTTGCGTCGCTAATAGCGCGTGGTCTCACTCAAACAAAAAGGACGGCCCAGAAGCCGTCCTTTTGTGTATCGGGCTTAGTGTTGCCCTAACGTCGTGAGGATAATCATCCAAATGGGGAGCGCCACCAGGCAGCCCAATGTGGTACCCGCCACACAGGTGGTGGCAAATTTCGCGTCCGCGTGGTGGTGTTTGGCGAGCACCGCAATCTGCGTAATGCAGGGCAGCGCTGCCTGAATCACATACACCTTCGCAAAGAGGGGCGAAATCGGGAAAACGATCGAGAGTGCTAAACACACCAAGGGGGAAATCACAAAACGCCCCGCAAAGACCCAGAGTAAGTCGTTCGTAAAGCGAATGTTGCGAATCCCAATCGTATAGAGCATTAACCCAATGAAGATCAAGGCCAGGGGGGAGGTGATCCCGCCCATGTATTTGGCACTCGTCATCAAAAATTCGGGCGGGCGCCAGTCAATCGCGACAAAGAACATCGCGAGCAAAAACCCGCAAAAGGGGGGCGAAAACACCCGTTTAATCGTGTCGAGCGAGAAAATGGGTTGCGGCTTGACGTGAGTGGCGAGTGCCCCGTCGCGTGCTTCCAAAAAGTTCCCAATCGTCCAGAAAAAGGTGGTGTTGGCAAAAAAGTAAAAGAGGGTCGGAATCAAGGCCTCTTCGCCAAAAAGGGCGAGTGCCACCGGCACCCCAATAAACATGTTGTTGCTGCAGGTAAAGGCCGAGGAGAAAATCCCTTTATGTACGACATTGATGTGCCCAAAGCGCACAATCACGAGTGACAATAAAAACCCGGTGGCAATGGAACAAAAGGGCACAACGAGTTGTGGCACGAGTCCCAAGAGTTCATCGTGCGTGAGGTTTTGCATCACGCTCGAAAAGAGGTACGCCGGTAGCGACAGAAAGGTCACGAGTTTGGCAATTAAGGCCGAACTCTTGTCGTCGTACCAACCGAGGTGCGCGGTGATGTAGCCCGCGCTTCCCAAAATAATCAAAATCGCTACACAGTTGAGCGAATGCAAAAAGGCGTCGAGAATCATGACGAGTGTCTCGGAGTCGTAAAACGAGGGTTAAAGGCGGCGTGTTAGGCCAAGGTGCTTAACGGATCCACAGGTTGTGGCACGATGGGGTCCTCGTCCTCCCAGGTTTCGCCCGGTAAATAGGGGGCTTCGACGTCCGAGAGCGCTTCGACTTTGACGCCCGCATTGCGTAAAAACCGCAAGCCTTCGTCACTACGATAGAGCTTATGGTAGTAAACCTCGGTGATTCCACACTTTTGAATCAAAAGCGCACAGTGAATGCAGGGCGAGTGGGTAATAAAAATCGCCGCCCCTTTACTGGAATAGCCATTTTCGGCCAACTTCGCAATCGCATTGAGTTCGGCGTGCTGCACTTCGGGACGCGTGACGAGCTCTCCGTTCTCGCCTTCCATTTCGCAGCAGTTATCGTACCCCGTGGGCATCCCATTCCAGCCAAAGGAAATGATGGAGTGGTTTTTTACGATCACGCAACCCACCTTCAAGCGACGCGCATAACTACGACGCGAGGTGAGTAGCGCAATTTGCATATACATGCGATTGTCTTTTTGAATATCCATAATTGCGTCCAAACGGGTGAAGGAAAAGCGGTCGAAACCAACGGAGTCGTTTTTGTTTCGGATAGTGTACACCGCGCGCCGTGGGCGTGTCGTGAGTATTGTGTTGTGTGGTGCGTGAGCGTTGCTCAACGTGGACGTGCGTTGGGTATGAAAAAACCCGATGCGCTCAATCGGGGCGTCATCGGGTTCTGCGAGCCTAAGCGTCGAAGGATTACTTCACGCGGCTACGGTATTCGTCGGTACGCGTATCGATTTCGATCTTGTCGCCCGTTTCCACGAAGGCAGGCACGGAGATTTCGAAATTCGTCGCGAGGCGAGCCGGCTTCATGACCTTACCCGAGGTGTCACCCTTGACGGCCGGTTCCGTGTAAACCACTTCACGAACGAGCATCGTCGGGAGTTCGATCGAGATCGCACGGCCTTCGTAGAACACGCATTCGGCAGGCATACCGTCTTCGAGGTACTTGAGGGCGTCAACCATCACGTCGGCATCGACGTCGTACTGGTTGTATTCGCTGTCCATCCACACATAGTGCGGATCAGCAAAGTAGGAGTAGGTCACTTCCTTGCGTTCGAGGATGAGGTCTTCGAACTTGTCGTCAGCGCGGAAAACGGTTTCCGTGGTGGCGTTCGTCAAAAGGTTCTTCATCTTCATCTTCACCGTGGAAGCACCACGGCCACCCTTCGAGTATTCGGCCTTGAGCACGACCATGGGCTGGTTATCAACCATGAACACGTTACCGAGGCGAAGTTCCTGTGCGGTTTTCATTCGTATATCCTTATGGACAGAGTTGCGAGATTGGTCTCGCGCCCCTGTTATGGGATAGGGCGCAAGAGGCAAAAAAATCTAATAGCCGAAGATTCTACCAAAGTTTAAGGACTTTCGCTCAGTTTGCTCCCAAGCAATGTCAGGAAACGTGCGGTTTTTGATCCTCAGGCAACTCACTAAGGGCTTCGCCACGACATTCGCCCGCCCGATAGCCATGAAAGGTGGGGGTGGGCTGTGCGGTGAGACTACGTCGCTCCTCGGGCGTGAAGGGCACTTCCTTTAAGAGGTTTTCGACCAAACTGCCACGCGCATAGACCCCGGCGACCCAGGCGCGGAACCCCTCGGTGAGTTGGGTAAGCGCTTCGGGCGCTAAAAGCCGGGTGAGGGCTTCGCTCATCTGGCGAGCGGCCTCACTCTCGCGGGTGCGCGGATAGTGGCGCTTGCCTTCGTTAGCCTCCTTGAGTTCCACGCGGCTCACCCAGAGGCGCGAGAGCGTCAAGTAGTCCGTGAGGACCGATTCCGCGACGCCCGCTTGACGCAGGACGGCCACTAGGCGTGCTAACCACGCCTCGAGCTTCACTTCGTGCGCAAAGTCGGGTGTCGGGTAAATCGACCAGATAAAGGGGAGCGCGATCGTCTGAGCATACGCAAAGGAGTGTTCCCCACGAATAATCGCAAGATCAGCCAAGGCCAAATGCGCATTTAAAAACGCGTCTTGGGGAAGGGGCGGCAGTAGCACGACCCGATGCGGGGAGTTCGCGAGCCCCGCGGCTAAGCGCTCCCCGGCTTTCCCCGAGGCAAGCAGAATATTGAGGGGCATGGGGAGTGCCTCGAGCGCCTGACGTAAACTTGCGAGATCATTTTCGGGGTACGTGAACACAAACAACGTGCGACGGTTGGGATCGAGTCCCAAACGCGCAAAGTGCGTGAGGCGGGCGAGTTGACCACGGGCTTTGTCGCGGGTCCCACGAAAGAGTAGTCCCCCCGTTTTGTTAGTAAAGCCCGGGAAAAACCAGAGTTTTTTAATGGGCAACTGCGGCACCAAGCCCCAGAGTTTATGTGACCCTTCGACCCAGTCTTCCGCAGAGAGGTATTCCAAATTGACCCAGAGGCGTGTGCGGGAATCGTTCATACCGCGTTCGACCGCGTCCGGGAGTCGACACCCAAAGGTTTCTACGACTAAGCGCGGCCAGAGGCCCCCAATCGCAGAAAGGTCCCCTGCGTTGACTTGTTCTTCAAACGCGTCCCACTCAAGGATGCGTACGCCGTCGACATCGTTGACGTGGGCCTCGGTCGCGAGTTCTGGGACCAGCACCGCCAAGGTCGGGAGGTGATCGATCACGAGTACGGGCGCCAGACCCCAATCGCGCAACTGCGTGACAAAGTCCCAGGCCACCCCGGCATCCCCAAAGTTATCGATCACCCGACAAAAAACGACCGCACCGTAGGGGGTGAGGGGCGCCAGGGCGCAGGGAGTGGAGAGAGGGGAGGAAGGGAGTGTGTTCGCCATAGGGTGTGTTCGCGAGAAAAGACCAATAGGGAGTGTCGTACGAGCGACAAGGACGAGCGATTGCTCACGTTCTGTCCGAAAAGCGCATTGTAGCCCAAGCACGGGAACGTGTAACCGTGCTCGCGCGAAAACCCTCGACGAACGGAAAACTCGCTAGAATGGAGCCCACAGTGTTCGGGGCGAGCGAGACGCTCGGCACTAAAGAAGTGAGTGATCACTTCGGGAGTGCTGGTGGCTACCCTAGGTTGTCCAACAACCCACTCTTGAGGGCTCTGGAGCCCCGTCTTTTTTCGCGAGATTTTTTCTAACGTTGATCATGCGCAAACCGTTTCTTTTTAGTCTTTCGCTCTTAGTGGCCTCCGTGCTGACGGGGTGTATGAGTGTGAGTGCCGATGATACGTCTGACGGCACGACGAGCAGCAGTTATGTGCCCGTGCGTGCCTCAAATGACCCGCAGGTCGTCAAAGTGGGCGTCATGATGAAAGACGCGTCGCACTTTACGCGCATGACGGCGAGTGCGGGCAACAGCACCAATACCACCACGACGAGCGCGGGTACCACCACAACCTCGTGCCCGCTTGTCTCCGAAGGGGAATTCGAGAATTTCCTAGCGGAGTTGCGTAGCTACTACACCCAAGTCGTAGCGATTTCGGATCGCAGCGAATGTACCGACTGTGCCGCTTTTGTGTCGGTCGACGCGACCATTCAGTTTGGGAGTGTCAATGGCTACAGTGCCCAAGTCGTGGCGGACTTCACGGGGATCGATCCCAAGAAGAAATTGGCGAGTGTGAGTGCTTACTCTCGCGCCGCTTTTGATGGCGCGAATGCGGGCACGATTGGCATGACGCTCATTAATGGCGCGACCTTAGGGATTTTGACGCCCGTGACGGCGCCCTTAGGTGCCCAGATGCAATGTACGCTCATGCAAACGCGCTCCGAGCAGATTTTCTCGAATTTGGTCCGTGAAGTGGGCAACAAGATTCGTGCGGACGCGGGTCTTACCGCCAAGGCGATTGAGGCGGC
>CAJJMF010000136.1 GCA_905192805.1 uncultured Sutterella sp.
ATAGTATTATTAATATAATTGAATGTGTAAGCAACGGGATGTTGCTCTCGCTGGTGGTGAACCATGGGCACCAAAATCGACCCAACCAAACATTTTGACTAAAACTATCTCTCTGTTAGGACTTGACAGGGTGACCTCAATTCATCAGAATTCGATTTCGACGAACCTTGATCTAAGGGGATTGCTATGCCAAGTCAACTTGCCAAATTCTTTTGGAAAGGTCTACGACTTGGAGTTGGTTTTCAACTTGCTATTGGTCCGGTTTTTGTGTTCATCCTTAATACAGCCCTTGTGGCGGACTGGGGTCCGTTTATGGGAGCCGTGTTAGGCGTCACCCTCGTTGATGCTCTTTATATCGGGTTAGCTTCGATGGGCGTGAATCGCTTCCTTGAAGGTACCCAACGTAGACGACTGCTCGAAGGACTTTCTGCGCTGGTTCTGATTGCCTTTGGTCTTCACTTATTGTGGGGAGCTTGGCAAAATGCACCACTCTCCTTCCAAGAAGGGGAGGTGCCCAGTAATCTCGCTGGTCTTCAACCGTTTGTCTATGCGGTACTTTTGACGGGCTCTTCACCGCTCACGATTGTGTTCTGGACGGGCGTTTTTACCGCCTATGAAACGGAACTCAATCCGAATCCTACCGAACATTGGGCCTTAGCGTGTGGTTGTGTCTTTGCCACCTTTTTAGTTTTGTCGCTATTGGGATTAGGTGCGCAGTGGCTCACCTATGTGCTCTCCCCCAGGGTGATTACTGGACTCAATGCGTTGGTAGGACTGGCTTTGATCGGATTCGGCCTTCGCAAGGGGCTCGTCATTAATAACCACGGGTGAAAACCAGTAGCGATTTTCCTCGTTTATTTAATAAAGTGAAATACAAATGAGAAGCACATTTTCTAATGAAGCTCGTATCTTTAAGTCGTTAAGCGATCCGAAACGTTTGGCCATTTTGGACTTGTTGCGCCACGGCGAACGTTGCGCTTGTGCCTTGTTGGACGACTTAGATTTGACCCAATCGGGTCTTTCCTACCACATGAAGATTTTAGTGGACTCCGGCTTGGTCGAAGCCCGTCAGGAAGGTCGTTGGACGCACTACACGATCTCTGAACCGGGTCGCCAACGCATCGCCTCCTTAGTCTTGTCGATGACGGATCCGGACTAATCCAAAAAAGCCACTGTATTCGTCATGATGCAGTGGTTTTTTCGCCTCATTTATATCAACTATTGTTGATTTAATTTAAACTATCGCCCTATAGTAAGGGAATTTCGATGAAAGGACCGAACGATGACAACGTGTACCCTCAGTATCTATGAACCCGCCCTGTGTTGTGAAACGGGGCTCTGTGGCGTGTCGATTGACCCCGAACTCTTACGCATCACGACCGCCGTGAAGACATTGAAAGCCGCGGGTTTTGCGGTGGAACGCTATAACCTCAAAAGTGCGCCCATGGCCTTTATCAGTAACGCTACGGTCAAAGCGTTTTTAAATCGCAAAGGGCAGTTGCCCCTCACACTGGTGAACGGCGAAGAAAAGCTCTCCGGGCGCTACCCCACCAATGACGAACTCTGTGCCTGGACGGGAGCACCGCAGAGTCTCCTAGCCACCCATCCGACTGAAGCGTAATCCCCTTAAGGAGCGACCCGAATGACCTCGTCACAAGCCGATATGACCCGTTTTCCTCCCTTTTCCCCCACGGTACTCACCACCCCGATTCTCTTTTTCACGGGCAAGGGTGGGGTAGGGAAAACCTCGCTGGCCGCGAGCACCGCGCTTAATTTAGCCCATCAGGGCGAGCGCGTCCTCTTGGTGAGCACTGACCCTGCTTCAAACTTGCAGGACGTGTTTGCGCTTCCCTTGTCGGGAACGCCGCAAGCGCATCCCGAGGCGTCTCATTTGTGGCTCGCCAACCTCGATCCGATTGAGGCAGCCAATCGCTATAAAGAAGCCGTCGTGGGGCCGCTACGCGACGCGTTACCCGAAGACGTCATTCGTAGCCTAGAAGAACAACTCTCGGGCTCGTGCACGGTGGAAATCGCGGCCTTTACGGCGTTTACCGACTTTTTGACGAATCCTGATTACCGCGAACGCTTTGATCGGATTGTGTTTGATACGGCCCCCACGGGGCATACGTTACGTCTCTTAGCGCTCCCGAGCGCCTGGGCAACGTTCATCGGTGAAAACAAAACGGGGGCCTCGTGCCTGGGACAACTCGCTGGGCTTGACGATAAGCGGGCCCAATTTGAAGAGGCCCTCAAGCGCTTAGCGGATCCCGACACCACCACGCTCGTCTTAGTGAGCCGTGCGGAGCCCTCCGCATTATCTGAGGTCGAACGGAGTTCCCGAGAATTGGCGAGTCAAGGGATTCGCCAGCAAGTCCTCGTGATTAATGGGCTTACCCCCGAGGATCCCCTTGCGACAGAGGATCCGTGGCACGTGGCACGCCGTACCCGTGAACGCACTACGTTAACGCAGAGCACCTGGCTCAATGAAGGCACACTGCCTACCTATACCGTGGCGCTCAAACCTTATAACGTACTGGGACTCAACGCTTTAGCGGGGTTATTAAGCGACACGGAGGTATCTCCCTCCGACGCGCTCCCGGCTGCGGTGTCGATCCCCGAGACGGTTCAAAAGGGACTCAGCGGCTTGATTGATCGCCTCGTGGCGCACAATAAACGGGTCATCTTTACGCTCGGCAAAGGCGGGGTGGGGAAAACCACCATTGCCGCGAGCCTCGCACTCGCCCTCCAACAAACGGGTCAACGGGTGTTACTCGCCACGACCGATCCCGCGCACCAGCAAGCCCTCGTGGACGACACTTCCGGTATTCGTACCCGATTTATTGACGAAACCGCGGCGCTCAAGCGCTATCGTGACCAGGTCTTAGGGGAAGCCAAAGGGCGCTTGAGTGAGGAGGACCTTGCCTACATTGAAGAAGACCTGCGGTCACCCTGCACGCTAGAAATCGCGATTTTCCGCGAATTTGCCGACATCGTTGCCCAGGCGGGTACGACGGTCGACGTGGTCGTGATCGATACAGCCCCCACCGGGCACACCTTACTCTTACTCGATGCGACGCAAAGCTATCAACGCGAAGTGGAGCGTACGATGGGTGAGGGGGATCGGATTCCGCCAAGTGTGAAAGCGCTGCTACCCCGACTTCGCAGTGACGAAACCGAAATGGTCATTGTGACGCTCCCCGAAGTCACCCCCATCGCCGAAGCCAAACGCCTCGCAGAGGATTTACATCGTGCTGGCATTCATGCCCAGAGTTGGGTGGTTAACCAATCGCTCGTGGGTTTAACGAGTCGAAGCGCGTTGTGGCACAACAAAGCGACGAGTGAAGCGCGTTTAATGGCTGACTTAGCGCAGAGCTTAGCAAGCACGCTGAGTGTGGTGGGTTGGGAACCTGAGCCCCCACAGGGTGAGGCCTTAAAACGACTCTGGTAGCGAAAGACACGCTTGGGGCTTAACTGCCGGGTTTAGCCCCAAGCGCGGAAATCCATCTGTGCATACCACGCCTCGGCAAGCGCTGCCGATAATGCCTCAACCATGGGTTGTGGGTAAGGCGTTCGGCGACGTAGTAACCGGTAGCGTAACGTTGGGCCGCGAAATTCCGGGAGCACGACCTGAAGTCGACCGTCCTTCATTTCGTTGGCGACGGCATATAACGGCAACGCCATCCCAATGCCTGTGCCCGAGAGAACCGCTTCTTTTAACGAGGCGATGGTTTCAACGGTTAAAAGCGCTTTGGGATGAAATGCCACGGTCGAGAGCGAATGACGTTCATGCACTTCCAAGGGACACACCCAGCCACGCGACTGCACCACAATATGTTCCGAGAGCTGATGCGGCGCTTTGGGAAGGCTAAATGCATAGCGTGAAGACGCACAGAGTACCGAAGGCACTACCCCTAAATCCTGAACCACCATATCGGGACGCACCTCATGATCGGCCCAGAGCGCCAGGTCTATCCCATCCAATGTGGCCTCCCTTGGTCGACTGGTCTGAACCATGTCCACATTGAGCGTAGGATGGGCCCGCATAAAGGGACCAAGTACGGCGAGGACAAAAGGAATCAATCCCGCGACCGTGGCTAAACGAACCCTCGGATGTTCTTGGGCCGTAATCGACCGAATCGCGTCTTCTAAGTGTTGGGTATAGAGTCGTTTCACGGGCACCAATACCGTATAGAATTCCCGCGCTTTAGGACTCGGACGGGTTTGATTTTGTTCGCGCTCAAAGAGCTGAACCCCCAATTGAGCCTCTAACTTGACTATACGCCGTGAGACAGTGGATGGGTGACAGCCGAGTAGAGCAGCCGTCTGATTCATCGAGCCCGTCTCCACCAACGAGAGAAACGTCTCCCAGGTGGGCAAATCTACCTTCGAGGGGAGGAGTCGTTGGGACGCCTCCGGGTGTAAGGTCGCCCCCCAAAGTCCAGAATACTTTTCCTCGTCCATACTGATAACTCCCGATTCTCTGTTGCTTTAATGCAATACGGTATTGCGTCATTAGTATATCAACCATTTTTAAAATACAAAACAAGCGAGACAGAACGATAGGCACCTTCACGTTCCCTCTCAGTCATCCGTGTGGGCGACGCTGAGCGCTGTCTCGACTTTATTTAACCTCAGGAGACCCATCATGCAACGACGTCAATTTTTGAGTTTGACCCTAGCCAGTGCTGTATCGGCAGGCGCTTTGACACAAGCCAATGCCAAACCTGTGACGGAACCTAAAAGCTATGACGAGACCTACGATGTCATCGTTATTGGTACCGGAGCCGCCGGTTCGTCTGCCGCTGCCCGCGCGAGCGAACTTGGACTCAAAGTCTTAGTCTTGGAAAAACTCAAAGTAGGGGGTGGTTCCACGCTCATTTGCAACGGTGGTTTTGCGATCTGTGGCACCGACATTCAGGCCAAAAAAGGCATCAAAGACAGTGTTGAACTCTTTGAAAAGGAAATGCTCGCGATTGGCAAAGTCAACGACCCCGAGCTGGTTCACACCTTTGTCACCAATACACTGCCTACCTATGAATGGGCCAAACAACTCGGTGTGCAATTCTATGACGTCACGACGGGGGCGGGGATGTCGGTCCCGCGTCAGCACTTAACGAAAACGCCCCAGATGTTGGGGGTTTTCAACAAACTCGCCAAAGATAAAGGCGCCATCTTTAAATACAATGCGCCCGCACAGCGATTAATCACGAACGCAGAAGGCCGGGTTGTGGGAGTACAGACGTTGGAAAAAGGCACCACCAAATCGTATCGTGCCAACAAAGGGGTCGTGATTGCCGCCGGTGGATGGGCACAAAGCGAAGACCTTTTGCGTCGCTTTTCACCCGACGCCGAAAAAGCCTTGAAGTTAGGCGGATTGGGGAACACCGGAGACGGATCGCGTATGGCCTGGGCCTTGGGCGCAGACTTGTTGGACGTCTCCTACACCAAAGCCACCTACGGTTTTAATCCCGTTACCAAAACGTCGGCCTTCGTGATGTATAACGGCGCCATTATCGTGAACCTCAAGGGGGAACGTTACGCCAACGAGTCGCTACCCTATAAGACGTTAGGCACCTATACCTTGGCGCAAAAAGACGGTATTGGCGTGCAGATTTATGACGCAACGATTCATGAACGCGCGCAAAAGGATCCATTGGCCAAAACGGACTATTTGAAGAAAAACGGGGAACTCTTTGAAGCCAACACGCTCGAAGAATTAGCCCAAAAACTGGGGCTCCCAGCTGACACGTTGGTGAAGACCGTTAAGGCCTACAACGAGGGCATCAAAAAGGGGAGTGACGCGTTTGGACGCACGAGTCTCACAAGTGGTGATGGCGTGCCACAACCCATCGAAAAAGCACCGTTCTATGGCTTCCGTGCCACGGCCGTATTGCTCTCGACCTATTGTGGTCCCAAGATTGACCGTGAGGCTCGCGTCATCAACGTTTTCGGTGATGTGATCCCTGGACTCTGGGCAGCCGGCGAGGGTACGGGCGGCGTGCACGGTGCGGTCTATATGTCAGGCACTTCGGTGGGTAAAGCGGTTGTCTTCGGTAAATTGGCTGCAGAAAGCATCGCGAAGAGCTAACCCGTAAGCACTTTTGAACCGTTCATGACGTCTGCTCTGTCACAGGGGTTTTCGTGCGGGTGGGTACCCTAGCTGAACATCCTTTGCGCTGAGCAGACGTTTTTTGAGTCTTCATGCATGTTTGTGGTAACAGCTGAGAAGATACTGCCTTCTTAAATGCCTTTACGGGAAACGGGGATTGGGCAAAATTCGTGATCCTTATCATTGCTCCTCAGACAGGAGAGTCAAAATGGGAGGGAAAACGTTTCGAATAGATAAATAATGAGCCACGGGGCTAGCAGGAAAAGGTAAACTTTTCAAAGTCAAAAACAACTAGGGATCCCCATGGCTCAGTTCCGAAATAGTGAAATCGCTTCTTAATGTCAAGACCAAAATCACTGGCGTTGAGCAAATCGTAGATCGTGACATCGTTAAACTCATCTTTGACGTAGAGCCTTACAGTCGGGACAAAATGCGGTGCCCTCACTGCTTAAAGAGATGCAGAGTTTATGATCAGGGCTCTCCTGTAAGCATACGCTTGTGGTGGCACCTTGATGCCGGCATGCTTCAGGTTTGGCTTCGCTATAAAGGGCCGCGCATCATCCGCCGGGAACACGGCGTACACATGGAGGCGGTCCCCTGGGCGGTACACGGCTTCCGATTCACCAAAGACTTTGAGCAGCAGGTCACCTAGCTGAGTCTCAACATGTCTAAAAAAGCGATTGCCACCTTCATGAAGATAGATTGGGCAACAGTTGGCCGTTGCATTTCGCGGTGCCGTGAACGTATCGAACCCCACCCTGAAGAGCGTCTCCACGGGCTGGTCAATATTGCCGTTGATGAGACAAGCTATCGCACTGGTCA
>CAJJMF010000137.1 GCA_905192805.1 uncultured Sutterella sp.
GAGTAGTATTGCCCCTCTATGGTCAGCGTAGAGGGAAGTAAACCGTATCGACCTCAGTAAAGAGGGACCGATACAAGAGAATAATGCTCAATAATACAACCTCAACCTTGTGGGTTGAGAAAAAAAGGCCGCTTGTGTCACAAACGGCCCTTTGAAAACATTATGAGTAGAGGCGATTAGAGCCCAGCCGCAGCACGCAACTGTGCAACCTTGTCCGTCTTTTCCCACGTGAATTCAGGTTCTTCACGACCAAAGTGCCCATACGCAGCCGTCTTGGAGAAGATCGGGCGACGTAAGTCGAGCATGTGAATAATGCCACGAGGACGTAAGTCGAAGTGTTCGCGGACAATCTTGGCAATTTCAGCGTCCGGAATGACGCCAGTACCGTGGGTGAAGACCGTGATGTTCATCGGTTCGGCCACACCAATCGCGTAGGCAACCTGCACTTGGCACTCACGAGCCAAACCCGCAGCAACGATATTCTTCGCCACATAGCGGCAGGCATAGGCAGCCGAACGGTCAACCTTCGTAGCATCCTTACCCGAGAAGGCGCCACCACCGTGCGGGCAATAGCCGCCGTAGGTGTCAACAATGATCTTACGACCCGTCAAGCCGCAGTCACCCTGAGGACCACCGACAACAAAGCGACCCGTAGGATTCACCAAGAACTTGGTGCCAACCAGCCACTCCGCAGGAATGACCGGACGAATGATTTCCTCGACAATCCCTTCCAAGAATTCCGGCTTCATACGCTTGCCATCAGACATTTCGGGTGAGTGCTGGGAGGAGATCACAATGGTGTCACAGCCTACCGGCTTGCCGTCACGATAGCGTAACGTCACTTGGCTCTTGGCATCGGGGCGCAAATAGGGTAACGTGCCATTGCGACGCACTAAGCTCTGACGTTCCATTAAGCGGTGAGCATAGAAAATCGGAGCCGGCATCAGCGTCGGGGTTTCGTCACAGGCATAACCAAACATCAAGCCCTGGTCACCCGCACCCAAATTCAATTCATCGTCAAAGGCATTGTTGACGCCCTGAGCGATGTCGTTGGACTGTTTATCGTAGGCGACCTGAACGGAGCAACCCTTGTAGTCAATGCCGTATTCGGTATTGTCATAGCCGATGCGCTTTAACACATCGCGGGCTAAGCCGATGTAGTCAATATTGGCAGAGGTGGTAATTTCACCGGCCATCATAACAAGGCCTGTGGTGCAAAGCGTTTCCGCGGCAACGCGGCTGTAGGGATCCTGCGCTAAGCAGGCATCAAGAACGGCATCTGAAATCTGATCTGCGACTTTATCAGGATGACCTTCACTGACAGATTCCGAGGTAAAAAGATATTCATTAGTGGACATTCGCCAACTCCAGTATTCGGTTTTTAAAGATGGCGCGCCTGCGCAATACTGGACGGAAGTCACTTGCGAAGACGCTTTAGCGGTATTTATACGTTCGCCCCGCAAGTTGTCTTTGTTAACTCGGCGACCTGCGAATGATACTCCTATGTGCAGGACTTTGCCAATCCTCAGGCCTGCTTGTTAGAGCATCATCGATTAGGATGCACTAATTATGCACTGTTTTTATTGCGAGAATCTTAAGCTTTTTAGGAGTTGATTCAACGGATTACGAAGCGGTATCGTGTACGAAGAGCCCCTTTTTCAAGCGTAATTGCCAATAGAGATTCGCTACAATAGGGTCGCAACTTTTTCAGGATGATTTCTAGCCATGTCAGTACTCTTTAAACTCTTGGCACTACTGCCATTGCGTGTGCTACAACTCTTGGGAGCAGTTATTGGCCAATGGGTTTTTCGCTTTTCCTCTGTACTACAAAAACGTTCACGTGAGAATCTTGAACAAGCAGGGCTCTACAGTGACACGTTGTTTGAGCGCTTGGGACGGGGAGCCGGACGCCAATCGTTAGAAAGTATCTGGGTGTGGTATCGAAACCCGAAATCCGTACTTGAGCGCGTTGAAGTGGATCCTGCCAGTAAGGCGTTAATCGATTGGGCGGTCAGTCAAGAGCGTCCCTTGGTGTTTATGACACCTCATGTGGGATGCTTTGAAGTGCTTCCTGTGTGGTTTGCCAATGAATACTTTGAGAAAACGGGTAAAAAACTGTGTATTCTGTTTCGCCCTCCGCACAATGCATGGCTACGCAAGGTCGTTGGGGAAGCACGTCAAGCTCCCGGGATTGAACCTTGCCCGACCACGTTAATTGGGGTGAAAAAACTTATTAAGGCCATGCGAGAGGGGCATGCGTTTGGCGCACTCCCCGATCAAGTGCCGTCAGCAGGTGACGGGGTATGGGCTCCCTTTTTCGGGCGTGATGCCTACACGATGGTTTTACCGCTTCGCGTCGCCAAACAAATGGATGCGATCAAGATTTTTGCTTGGGGTAAGCGCACTCAACATGGTTGGCGCCTTGAGGCGATGGCTTGGGATTACGTCCTCACAGGGAATTTAGAGCAAGATGCGGCTGCGATGAATAGCCAAATCGAAGCGATTATTCGACGCATGCCTGAACAATATGCGTGGAGTTATAACCGGTATAAAACACCCATTGGGGCGCGTCCGAAGAAGAATGAGACATTATGAATTTGTGGTTTTCTAAACTCTGGGTTTACCTCATCAAAAAAGGTCATGTCCTTCCGATGGGGGTACGTGAGTCCCTAGCACGTGGGATTGCCTTCTTGCTTTGGTGGGCAATTCCGAAACGTCGGCATGTCACCCTTACAAACCTGGCGCTGTGTTTCCCAGAGCTGGATGAGCAAGAGCGCAAAGCCTTGGCACATCGCGTCTATCAACGCCTAGCCCGTGCTGCGCTTGATCATGGAACCCTGTGGGTAGGCTCGCAAGACGAGATTCGGGACTTTGTTCATGTTGAAGGGTTAGAGCATTTCTTAAATGCGATTAATCGGCCGGAGGCGCCTGTTATCATTGTCGCCCCGCATTTCGCCGGTCTCGATGCCGCGGGGATTGTCCTGAGCACGTATGTCAAAGGGGTGTCGCTCTACCAAAAGCAAAGCAATCCGGTTTGGGATAAGGCCGCACTCGAAGGACGGTCCCGGTTTATGGATCCTATTTTGGTGGCTAAAAGTGACGCCAACGATTTGCGCCCTGTGATTCGGGCGATGCGCCAAGGCTTGCCGTTTTATTACCTGCCCGACATGGATCACGGTCGTCAGAATTCGATCTTTGTCCCGTTTTTTGGCGTACCTGCCGCGACGATTCCCATGGTGTCACGTTTAGCAAAATTAACGCGTGCGAAAGTTTTCTGGTGCATCGCCACCATGACGGAACGAGGGTATCATGTCGTCTTTTCGCCGGCATTGGACAATTTCCCCACTGCAGACTATGTGGCGGATACCGAACGGCTAAATCGTGAGTTAGAGGATTGGATCCGCGCTTACCCAGATCAGTATCTTTGGACCCATCGTCGCTTTAAAACGCGCCCAGAGGGAGAACCCTCTGTCTATGACGCAAAACACTAGGGGGCACTATGCCAAGTGATCGTGTAACAGCATCGCCTGTGATGCTGATGAAGATGCACGCAACGGGAAATGATTTTGTAATGGTGGATGGTGTTCGGCAGCATTTTGATCCCCAGCCCGATGTAGTGCGTGTCTTAAGTGACCGCCATTTTGGGATTGGTTGTGATCAATTGATTCTGGCAGAACCGCCGGTTGGTCCAGACCATGATTTCGTTTATCGTATTTTTAACTGCGACGGCAGTGAAGTGGAAATGTGCGGCAACGGTGCGCGATGTTTTGCACTTTTTGTCCACCATTTAGGGCTCACTACCAGTAAAACAATACGGGCAAAGACAGCCACACGGATTGTCACAATGTTTTTAGAAAGCGACGAGGAGTGTGTGGTAGATATGGGAGTACCCACGCTGGCAATGCCTAGCGCACAGTTTGATGCAACGGCTCCTTTTGATACCGGTGATACCGGATTGATGAGTACGGTCATTGCCACGGAGCTTGGGGTGTTTCAGGCCGATGTGCTCTCCATGGGTAACCCTCATGCGGTGGTACGTGTCGATGAGCGTCCCTCTCCCGTCGCTCTCGAGCGTTGTGGGCGATCCATTGAGCTGTCGCCCCTTTTCCCAGCGCGCACCAATGTGGAATTTATGAAGATTTTAAATCCTCAATTAGCGTATGTTGACGTCTGGGAACGAGGGGCAGGGGCAACCTTGTCCTGTGGCAGTGGTGCCTGTGCGGCGGCCGTAGCGGGAATTGCTCGCGGTTTGTTGATGAGCCCAGTTCAGTTAATGCTTCCCGGAGGTACCTTGACGGTTGAGTGGGACGGTGATCCTGAGCACTCGGTGTTTTTAAAGGGACGCATGGATCTTGTGCTACCCTATCAGGCCGTCGAACCCGACAGACTGTTGAAATCCTATCGTTTACGTAATGGAGTAATGGATGATTGATGTAATTTTGCGTAGTGGAAAAGAAAAGTCGCTACTACGTCGACACCCCTGGGTTTACGATACGGCGATTAAGTCGGTGCGGGGTGTGCCTGAAAGTGGTGAAACCGTACGTATCGTCAGTCATGACGGTGTGGCTTTGGCTTTGGCAGCCTATTCGCCTGAATCCACTTTGCGTGCACGTTGCTGGACCTTCGACACCAAAGAGCCGATCGATGAAGCATGGTTTGAAAAGAAATTACGTGATGCGATTTCGGCACGCACCATGCTGAAAGAAAGAACGTCTGCTATTCGATTAGTGTTTGGTGAGGCTGATGGATTACCCGGATTGATCGTAGACCAATATGGGGACTATTTGGTGACCCAGTTTATGGCAGCCGGCGTTGATCGTCATCGCAACGTGATCGCGGATTTGCTCATGAAAATTACGGGCGCTAAAGGCCTTTACGATCGCTCGGACGCCCAGTTGCGTCAACGTGAAGGCTTACCCTTAATGCAGGGGTTGATGCGCGGGATGGAGCCTCCCGAAGCCATTGAGGTGATTGAAGACGGGGTGAAATATGGGATCGATGTGCGTAACGGGCACAAAACCGGATTCTATATCGACCAGCGGGAAAGTCGCTTACAGGCTCAATTGGTGGCTGAAGAGTTTCGTCGTATTCACGGCCGCGGGCTTCGTGCTCTTAACTGTTTCTGCTACACCGGTGGGTTCTCGTTGGCCTTGCTAAAGGGTGGGGCAGATCTCGTTGTATCAGTGGACTCTTCGGCTGAAGCGCTTGCGATGGCAAAGGCGAATTCGGAACGTAACGGATTTGCTGAAGATCGCCACCAATACGTGTGTGATGACGTCTTTACGTACTTACGAGCAGCGCTAGAACGAGGCGAACAGTATGACTTGGTGATTTTGGATCCGCCAAAGTTCGCTTCGAGTCATCGCCACGTTGATCGTGCGGCCCGTGCTTATAAGGATATCAACCTCAAGGGGTTAAACCTCTTGAAAGAGGGGGGACACTTATTTACGTTCTCCTGTTCGGGTGCAATTGATCCGGACTTGTTCCAGAAAATTGTTGCAGGGGCTGTGTTCGACGCTCATGTCAATGCGTGGGCGATTGGCCGATTCGGCGGTGGGGTTGATCATCCCTTATTGATGACGTACCCTGAAGGGGAATATTTGAAGGGGTTGCACTTGTTAGTGCGCCCATAAGTAGAGAACATTTGTTGAGGTGAAAAAATGGAAGTGGAAATGCCAGAACCGGATATTCCGGTCACAATTTTGACAGGTTTTTTGGGGGCAGGGAAAACCACCTTATTGAACCGTATTTTGAGTGAAAATCACCAATACAAGATTGCAATTATTGAAAACGAGTTTGGACCAGAAAATATTGACAATGATTTGTTGATTAATTCTGGGAAAGAACAAATCGTTTCTATGAGTAATGGGTGCGTGTGCTGCACGATCCGTGGTGACTTGTCTCGTGTGTTGACGGATTTGCGTCATAAACGCGACCGTGGGGAAATTGAGTTTGACTATGTCGTCATCGAAACGACTGGGGTAGCCAATCCGGGTCCTGTGGCACAGACCTTCTTCATGGACGATGCCGTAGCCGCCTTTTTCAAGCTTGACGGGGTCGTGACTGTAGTGGATTGCAAACACGGTGCTCAGACGTTGACTGATGAAGCGGCTGCACGTGATCAGGTGGGCTTTGCCGATCGTATTTTGCTCAGCAAGACCGACCTATGCACTCCCGAAGAAATTGAAGCCATGAAGGCACGTTTGCGTCAAATGAATGCCCGTGCCCTGTTGCGTGAAGTCAATATGGGAACGTGTCCCATCGAAGAGGTGCTCAATATTTCTGGGTTCAATATGAACGATGTGTTGGATGTGGATCCGGCCTTCTTCAGTAATGCCCACCATCATCACCATCACCGTGATGATATTCACTCGTTTGTGTTTGAGACCGACCGTGCGTTTGACCCGCAGAAGTTAGAGCGTTACATCGGATCGTTGACAGCAGTGTACGGCGAACAACTCCTACGTTATAAGGGGGTACTACAGCTTCAGGGGACAGATCAACGCGTGGTATTCCAAGGCGTACATATGCTGGCTGTAAGTGATGCGCTTGGTCCGTGGGGAGATCGTAAACCGTATTCGAAATTAGTCTTTATTGGGCGTAATTTGCCCGAAGAGGCTATTCGCCATGGATTGACGACGTGTTTGGTCTAATGTCACACCTGTGCTCTTAAGGGTTTCCCTATCCTAGGGGACTTTACTATGGCAAAAGCTGGCGTTTTTCGCTATAACAAAAGTATCCTGAACTCCCGCTTCACAGATCCCTATTTTAGGATCCGAGGCGGGAGATTTA
>CAJJMF010000138.1 GCA_905192805.1 uncultured Sutterella sp.
GGATTACCCGACATGGCGGTATAAGCGTGTGTCGTTTCTCGCGCAACTAACAACTCTTCGGCTGTGCGTACGCTCCCTTGCAAGGGCAATTTACCCGCATCATTTAAGTACACCCCCACGCCAAGGTTGACTTTGTCGGGGCGTTTGTCTTGTTTGTATTCTTCATTGAGACCCAAGATCGGATCATCAGGTTGCATAGTTAAAGAAGCAAAGGACGGGTTGGCCATAAAACGACTCCTGTGTTAATGGTCTTACTAATATACGCTTACAGAAGAAAATAGAAGCGTCACAACCCTTTAACTTTTCACCAACTAGATAATCTACCCTAGGAAAATCAGGGTTCACAGGCAGTGGGCTAACTCTTTTGGTGACTCTCTTTGCGAGGGTCATTGCGTTAAACTATTCGATTTCGGAAATCGATTTGATCATTCGTGAATAGGCGTATTTGTGTCTGAGATTATTACTTTTGAAAACTCTCCCTTTAAATTGCATCAACCTTTCCCGCCAGCTGGGGATCAGCCTCAGGCGATCGAAAAACTGGTCGATGGTCTTGAGAGCGGTTTGATGGCTCAAACCCTTCTCGGGGTAACGGGCTCAGGGAAGACCTATACGATGGCTAACGTGATTGCTCGCATTGGGGCTCCTGCCTTGATAATGGCGCCCAATAAAACGTTGGCGGCTCAGACCTACTCGGAAATGCGCGAATTCTTCCCGGAAAATGCCGTGGAATATTTCGTTTCCTACTACGACTTTTATCAGCCAGAAGCGTACGTCCCGGCTCGTGATTTGTTTATTGAAAAGGATGCTGCGGTCAACGAGCATATCGAACAGATGCGTTTAGCCGCAACCAAGTCCATTTTGGAGCGTCGCGATACGATTATTGTGGCGACGGTGTCGGCCATTTACGGTATTGGTAAACCTGAGAGTTATACCGAAATGCGCTGCATCGTTCGCGAAGGGGATACGAGAAACCAGCGCGACTTGATTGGTCAGTTGGTGCGGATGCAATACAAACGTACCGATGTGGACTTTAACCGTGGAACGTTCCGAGTGCGCGGTGACACCATTGATGTGTTCCCCGCTGAACATGCGGAGTGTGCTGTTCGTATTGAACTCTTTGATGACGAGATTGACGCGATTTTGCTCTTTGACCCGTTAACGGGGAAAATCATTCAAAAAATCACGCGCTTTGTCATTTATCCCGCAAGCCACTATGTCACCCCACGCGAGGAGATCGTACGGGCGATCAGTAGCATCAAAGCCGAACTCAAAGAGCGCCGAAAGGAACTCCTCGATGCGGGCCGCATTGTCGAGGCGCAACGACTCGAGCAACGGACGCAGTTTGACTTAGAAATGCTCGATCAGGTGGGTTTTTGTAAAGGGATTGAAAACTATTCACGTCATTTGACGGGTTTAGCCCCAGGCGAAGCGCCTCCGTGTTTGATTGACTATTTGCCCGCCGACTGTCTGATGTTTTTCGACGAAAGTCACGTCATGATGGGGCAGCTGGGGGGAATGTACCGCGGTGACCGAGCCCGTAAAGAAACCCTAGTCAATTATGGGTTCCGATTGCCCTCAGCGCTGGACAATCGACCGTTACGCTTTGATGAGTTTGAACGCAAGATGCGCCGGTCCGTCTTTGTGTCGGCTACCCCTGCTCAGTACGAATTAGATTTGAGTCAAGGAGAAGTGGTAGAACAAGTGGTTCGTCCTACGGGCTTATTGGATCCCGAGGTCATTGTTCGTCCCGCCGTGACTCAGGTCGACGATTTATTAGCCGAAATAGCCGAAGTCACCAAGAAAGGCGAGCGCGTTCTGGTAACGACGCTCACGAAACGTATGGCAGAAGAACTGACGGACTTTTTCACCGACAACGGGGTTCGCGTTCGGTACTTGCACTCCGACATTGACACCGTCGAACGTGTGGAAATTATCCGTGATTTGCGCCAAGGCCTCTTTGATGTATTGGTCGGTATTAACTTGTTGCGCGAAGGGTTGGATATTCCCGAAGTGTCGCTGGTGGCGATTATGGATGCGGATAAAGAAGGGTTCCTTCGTAGTGAACGCTCCCTGATTCAGACGATCGGTCGTGCCGCCCGTAATGTGAATGGGCGAGCGATTTTGTATGCCGACCGATGGACAGACTCCATGAAAAGCGCAGTGGGGGAAACCAATCGCCGTCGTGAAAAGCAGCAGGCGTTCAATTTGGCCCATGGGATTACCCCGCGTAGTGTGAAAAAAGATATTCGCGATATTATCGATGGCGTTTATCGTGGGGAAGGGGAGTTAAAGCGAGTCACCCCTTCCGAATTGGTCAACGAGGAGGCCGTATTCGAAGAGAAATCATTAGCCAAACGCATCAAGGAACTCGAAACGAAGATGATGGAACACGCGCGCAATCTGGATTTCGAAAAAGCGGCGAAGTTACGAGAAGAATTGATGAAACTCAGAGAAGTGGCCTTTGGAGCGTCCCCCAAAGAATAAAACTCGGTTTTGCTTTGATAAACTATAGTGTTTCGCTCAAAACTTGTAAAAAATGGGTCTAGGCACAGTTCAGACTCTAGAGTAGGATATAGGGGTATTGGGCTCCTCGCCTCAGAGCATAGTTGAGCGAGAACATTGCAGTCGTAACGGATTAATTAAAGTGATACATATCTTATTTGTATGCACGGGCAACATTTGCCGAAGCCCCACAGCAGAAGCCATCTTTCATAAGATGGTGGTCGAAGCGCAGCTCGACGATGTGATTACCTCGGATAGTGCTGGTACTAGCGCTTATCACGTGGGTCAGCAACCGGATGTGCGGGCTCAGTTGACTTGTCGTAAGCGTGGTTACAACATTGCGGATCACCATGCACGACAAATTACAATGGAAGACTTTGAAAAGTCCGACCTTATTTTGGTGATGGACTGGGAGAATTTGGCTGAACTTCAACAGAAGGCTCCCCCGGCAATGCGCCACAAGGTGCATTTGTTAATGCGCTATGCCAACGATAATGATGAAGCCGTCGTGCCCGACCCCTATTACGGGCTCAACGAAGGCTTTAATCTGATGTTTACCCTCTGTACGGATGCGTGTACGGGGTTGTTGCAAACGTTAGAACGTAAGGCACGTAAGATGCAGGCGGATAAGCGTGCTAGCGAAGCCATGGCCGTCGAAAGCCAGCCCAAGTCGTTGGCTACGACTTAAATTCAAATCCCCTTGTTAAAGTTCCCTCTGAGAGAAGCTTTAACAAGGGGTTTACTTTTTTTTGATGAGGCTGTTGCCTCATTTCATGGGGGTGTTTGAACGAACACGCCCTTCCTATCCCTTCGTCTTCTATTCCCAATGGGACGGTAAAAATGTCCCTTTCGGCACGGGTCTCCTAGCAAAAGTGCTCCCAAAGGAGAATACCCATATAGTTCCTAAGGATATTACGCAAAAATAAACTTGAAAGTCGGGGTGAAGTAGTTTAATATCCGACTAAATTAATCGGGAATTATTCCAACGGAGTCCAAATTGAGATTAACTACCAAAGCACGATTTGCCGTTACGGCCATGTTGGACATCGCGATGCATGCTGATGGTGCTCCGATAGCCCTTATGCAAATTTCAGAACGTCAACAAATTACGGTCGCGTATTTGGAACAGATTTTCTGCAAACTTCGTCGTGCGGGATTGGTAGAGAGTGTCCGTGGTCCTGGGGGTGGCTATCGTCTGACCCGTAGTCCGGAAGATATCAATGTTGGAACGATTATTGATGCTGTGGAAGAAAACATTGACGCTACCCAATGTGGTGGCGATGGGAAATGTCAGGGCGGTGCTTCGTGTTTAACGCACCATCTCTGGGAGAGCCTCAATGGGGTGACACAGCAGTTTCTTGATGGGGTCACGCTGGCAAGCATGGTGCGTAGCCACCGGGAACGTGCACAAAAGCATGTTTCGGAAGTGCCTGCGAAGATCCCTGTGAAAAAGACGGCCAAAGCAAAGGCGGCGTAACCGAATCCATCGTAAGTACTGCGACACGCGAATCCGTGCCGACAATCGCAATAAAAAGGAAAAAACATGAAGTTGCCGATTTATCTTGACTATTCCGCGACGACCCCCGTAGATCCTCGCGTACTTGAGAAGATGCTCCCCTATTTAACGAATAAATTCGGGAATCCTGCTTCGCACAGTCACTCCTACGGTTGGGAAGCTGAACAGGCAGTCGAAGAAGCTCGCGCAAATGTGGCGGCTTATATCGGCGCGGATCCCCGTGAAATCGTCTGGACGTCGGGTGCAACCGAAGCGGATAACTTGGCTATTAAGGGGGCTGCCCACTTCTATCAGGAAAAGGGCCGTCACCTCATTACGGTGAAAACCGAACATAAGGCAGTGCTCGATACGATGCGTCATCTGGAAGGGGAAGGCTTTGAAGTGACCTACCTCGATGTGAAAGAAGACGGCATGGTGGATATGGATGTGTTGCGTGCAGCCATCCGTCCGGACACGATTTTGATTTCCATTATGGCCGTGAATAACGAAATCGGCGTTATTCAGGACTTGAAGGCGATTGGGGATCTTTGCCAAGAACATAAGATTTTGTTCCATTGTGATGCGACACAGGCCCCAGGTCATATGCGCATCAATGTGGATGAATACCACATCGACTTGATGAGCCTCTCTGGTCACAAGGTCTATGGTCCGAAGGGTATTGGTGCGCTCTACGTTCGCCGTAAGCCGCGTGTGCGTATCGAGTGCCAGATGCACGGTGGTGGTCATGAACGTGGCTTCCGCTCGGGTACCTTGCCGAGCCACCAGATTGTGGGTATGGGCGAAGCGTATCGTTTGGCGCTTGAAGAGCTCGATACCGAATTGCCCCGTATCAAGGCCTTACGCGACAAATTGTGGGACGGTATCCGTGAAAACATTCCTGAAGTGTATTTGAACGGCAACTGGGAACACCGCTCGCCGCATAACCTGAATGTGAGCTTTGCCTTTATCGAAGGGGAAAGCTTGATGATGGCCTTGAAAGATGTGGCCGTTTCCTCAGGTTCGGCCTGCACGTCTGCCTCCTTAGAGCCCTCCTATGTGTTACGTGCGTTAGGACGTGACGATGAATTGGCGCATAGCTCGATTCGCTTTACCCTGGGTCGCTTTACGACCGAAGAAGAAATCGACTACGTGATCAACCTCTTGAAGGACAAAGTGGCGAAGTTGCGCGAAATGAGCCCCTTGTGGGAAATGCACCAAAAGGGTATTGACCTCAACTCGATTCAGTGGTCCGCTCATTAATCGGTTTAATTAACAATACAGGTAGGGGTTAACGCACCTGTAGATGCGTTAACCTCAGGAGAAAAAATATGGCATACAGTGAAAAACTTGTTGATCACTATGAAAACCCCCGCAATGTCGGTACGTTAGATGAAACGGCAGATAACGTCGGTACGGGGATGGTTGGCGCCCCCGCTTGTGGCGACGTGATGCGTTTACAGATTCAGGTCAACAAAGACGGTGTCATTGAAGATGCGAAATTCAAGACCTACGGTTGCGGTTCCGCCATCGCTTCGTCGTCTTTAGTGACGGCTTGGGTCAAGGGTAAGACCTTGGATGAAGCCGCCAGCCTCACCAATGCACAAATCGCTGAAGAGTTGGCCTTACCTCCAGTGAAGATTCACTGTTCCATTTTGGCCGAAGACGCGATTAAAGCCGCGATTGAAAACTATCGTTCTAAGCAGGAAAAGTAAAATGGCTGTGACATTAACGGAAGCCGCTGCGAAGCACGTGCAAAATTATCTTACCCGTCGTGGTAAGGGGGTAGGCTTACGCTTAGGGGTCAAGACCTCGGGATGCTCGGGGATGGCCTATAAGCTGGAGTTTGCCGATGTGATCAATGACGATGATCAGGTCTATGAAAGCTTCAATGTGAAAGTCATTGTGGACGAAAAGAGCTTACCTTACTTGGATGGTACGGAGCTTGACTATCGTCGTGAAGGTTTGCAGGAAGGCTTTAAATTCCAGAATCCCAATGAAAAGAGTCACTGCGGGTGTGGTGAATCCTTCCACGTTTAATGATCCGATTGGTAAGCCACAGAGGTGATTCGTTCGCGCTCTGTGGCTTTGGTGCTTTTGTAAGCGGGCTCATAACGGCTTTGCTTTGCCACACGGTGCCACGGATTTCCCCGTAAGAGGCGCAGCGTACGCTCTCTTCATTACTCATAATACAGACGTCATCAAAGCAACATGGCTCAACAAACTCTCTTTAGTTATTTTGGTCTTAGCCCTCGTTTCCGGATTGATTTGGATCGATTGGAAGCGGCGCATTTAGCGGCGATCAAGAAAGTTCATCCAGATTTATTCGCACAGCGCCCAGCGGCCGAACGTCGCGTGGCGGAGCAGTGGAGTACGCGCCTCAATGAGGCCTATCAAACGCTCAAAGATCCAGTGCGTCGTGCAACGTATCTGTGTGAGAGTGCAGGTTGGGACGTGGGGGCAGAGAAAAACACGGCCATGCCGATGGATTTCTTGCTCTTGCAGATGCGCTGGCGTGAAACGCTCGACAACCAAAAAGACAATGCCGAAGTCATTAACCGATTGCGCGAAGAGGTGTTGTCGCTACAGGGCGAAGTCGAGGTGGAGCTGGAGAAGGCGTTGGATGTGGACGCCAATTATGAAGCTGCGGTGGCATTGGTGCGTAAACTGATGTTTATCACGAAATTCCGCACACAGCTCCAACAAATTCAATAACCCAAAGGAAATCCTAACCATGGCTTTATTTCAGATTTCTGAGCCAGGCTTGTCTGCCGCTCCCCAC
>CAJJMF010000139.1 GCA_905192805.1 uncultured Sutterella sp.
ACGAATCAACCCCTTTTCCTGCAAACGAACGAGTTCACCGGCCACATCGACCATACCGGGCACCGCGTAATCCCACCAGTGAAATTGCACCAAATCGAGGGCCTCCACGCCTAAGCGTTGAATCGAACGGGTGATGATCGTTTCCACATAGGTGCGATCCACACGAGCCAAGTCATTTAAGTCGGGCACAAACTTGGTATGAATTTGTGGCAACGTGAGCCCCGCTGCACGGCGCTTACGCACAATCGTCCCGTAAAAGTCTTCCACCCCGGTGTAGATATCCGCCCCGTCAAAGGTGTTGAGCCCAAGCTCGAGTAGCTCCTCAAAGGCCTTCTGTGCATCCACCGTGTCGACCGGACGTTGCAAGGCATGCCCCGCCGAGAGTTGCCAGCCCCCCGCGATCACCGCAGGAATGCGGTAGCCAGGAAAAAGCGTTCGTGTTTCATGGGTTTTGAGCGTTGACATCGTTATTCATCCTTTTTCTCTAATGGAACCACCGTGCATTCGGCATGACTTAAGACCCGTTTTTGCGTACGGGTAATACGGAATTTGGCCCCACAATTCGGATCAGGGCAAGCAATCAGCGCATCGGTCGTCATCCAATCATGCGCATGCGTGGGACGTTGCTTGGCGGGTAAAAGCGGCAAAATGGCCGAGAGCGCATACAGCGAGAAGCGTCCTCCTTCGGGAAAGACTAAATCCTCCCCTTGCACTAAAAACCCCTGTCCTACATGGTGGCGACAGACAAAATTGTCACCCTCCACGGTCACTTTCAAATCATACAGTTCAAACGTATCATCACTCATCGCGAGTATCCTTTTGAGTTCATTAACCGAAATTTAGGCCTTGTTCGGGCGCAACGTGGGAGCCACGCGCGGCGCACTTCGCCCCAAGCCGGTGAGCACACTCACGCCAAAGACCACAAAGAGCGCCATCGGGTAAAAACTCCCCTGCATCAAATCAAAGGGGGTCAAGGCGACGGCAGCATCGCTTTTGGCGACCGCTAAGGTAATTAAAATAAAGGCGGAAAACGGGAAGAGCACCGGTAAACTGTTGGCAAAGCCCGAGAGCAAATGCGAGCGACGTTCGGGCGCCACCCCGCAATCGTTACCGAGTTCATCGGTAAGCGACCCCACCAAGGCGCACGAGGCACTCGTCACCCCAGCAAAGAGTACCGTGGTGAGCAAAATAAGCCCGCCCAAGAGCAATTCAAAGCCACGAGCACTTAAGGGGGCCCCGGACGAGGTGGTCGTGAACGAGCGCAGTAAGCCGCGCACATCGGCATTGGCCACCACTCCCGTGTAGCCAAAGAGTGTCAAGCACAACAATACGACGCCGGCCATGTTGGAGAGCCCCGAATAGAGGAACCCAGCAGGGTTGCCATTTTTGACGCTAAAGACCGCCTCCGGAGTAAAGAGTCCGGCCATCAGTCCCAAGGGGACCCCAACGATAAGCCCTACCGTAATCGCACGCAAAATATCACGCGTTTTCAATGCCGTCACAATCAAGGCGAGCACAGGCACTAACATCAATAAGCCTTTGAGTGATCCTTGAGCGAGTTGCGCATGGCTCGAGACGGTCTGACTATCCCCTAACACGAGATAGAGCGGAATACTCAAGGCCAGTGCGGCTAAGGCATAGGGGGTTCGAGACTTCACCACGTCCGCCACTTCGCTGGTCGCACCATTGGGGTGGTGTTGGGTTAAGGCCGAAATGATCGTCACGTCGGACACGGGAGCGAGGTTATCACCGAAAATGGCCCCTGAGAGTACGGCCCCGGCAACGAGCGCTGGGTCCGCCCCCAACGCGACCCCGGCTGGATAAAAGACGGGCATCGCCGTCAAAATCGTCCCAATCGATGAGCCTGTGGCAGTCGCCATCAACGTCGAAGCAAGTAGCACAAAGACGGTAAACGTGGCTTCGGAAAGCCCTAAGGTCGCCCCCAAGGCGGTCATGGCACTGGAGAGTCCGCCGGCTTTCATCATTGCCGAGAAAATTCCCGCGGCTAACAAAAGTAACACCACGGTGGCGGACATTTCGCTCGCAATCCCTGCGAAGGCGGCTTTCCAGTAGTCCTTTTGTGAGCGGGATAACAGGGCGCCTAATATCAAGGTGAGAAAACCCACCAGAGCGAGCGCCATCAAATCAAACGCGCCTTGCCCGATAAACAAGTAAGCCGTCATCGCCATGAAAAAGACGATCGGAACCAAAAGCATGGCGCGTCCGCCATAAAACGTCGTGTGGGGAAGTGTGTCAGCCATGGTGAAATCCTTTGTCGTGTTTGGTTGAACCGTTTAAGGACCCGTTTGGCTGATTCGTTGAAGATTTGGATATTGGCTGAAAGCCTCAAACTCACCCGCCTCACGGGTCAGTTTGTTGTGGCTTTAGGGACAGCCTCGTCTAACCCGCTCGTTTAAGAGAGGGGCCACCACCAATACTGGTTAAGGGAGTGAGCGCAAAGCGCTAGAGAGAAAGCTGTCTTAGTCATAATGAGACTAAGTCTACGCGCACTCTCGAAAAGAAACAATAAGGTGATTCGCCTAGAAGCGAAGAAACCGCAAGCGCTGTGGCTTACGGCTCGCGCGGGATGAGCACCGCTTTCAGGTGCGCCTTCGCTTCGTCGCTCACGGCGAGCGAATCGCGCACTTTACTGACAATACGACGGCATGTCCAAGGGTCCAATTGCCCTGTCTGGTTGAGTCGCACCAAGGTCGCCTCCAGTCGTGTGGGATCCACCACAAAAAAGCTAGCCCAACACCAGGCAACGGCCATGGAGAGGTAATACCCATGGGCAGAGGGCCACCGTGTACCATCAGGCGTCGTGATGGGTTTGGGCTGACGCATTTCCCCGCGCTCGTGATACATCGAGAGCGCGGTGATCAACGCAGGATCCGCCAGCAGCGCTTCCAGGGAATCCAACCACGGGGCTGTGCGAAAGTGGGCAAGCGCAATCACGATCGCCACACGAGTCGCCCAGATCGTTGCGGGTTCCTCGATGCGCGTCGCGGCAATGCGTTCACGCATAAAACGCCACGCCCAGTCGGGACGCGTTCGTAGTTGGTGTTGCTCAGACCCCAATAGGTCGGCCGCTCCCCATCCGTCCACCTCGCTCAACCAGCGCAAAAAGGCCGCATCGCGAACCTCAGGGGGTAAATGCGTATCACGCCCGATCAGAATTCCCCCTAATGTGAACCATTCGGATTCTGCTGCCAAGGTGGGCTCGGTTTCCCAAGCCTCTTGAACCGCCTGAAGGTAAGCTTCAGACTCGCCGGCTTTGATCATGGCACGCGCTTTTTGGCGTATCACCGGCATCCGCACGCCCACTTGAGGGCTAGGACTCGGATTCAGCGAAGCGCTAAAGCGGGCATAGCGCTCATCCTGATGTGCCTCAAAAAAGGACCGTAGCGTCGCTAAGACGTCCTCAGACGATGGGGAAAGGCGAGCGCGTGCCATGGGTAGTCATCCTTTACAAAACGCGAGCCAAGAAGGAACGGGTACGTTCTTCTTTCGGGTTGACTAACACTTCGCTCGGGTGTCCACTTTCGACGATCACACCGCCGTCCATGAAGACCACGCGATCGGCTACTTCTTTAGCAAAGCCAATTTCGTGCGTCACGACAATCATGGTCATCCCACTTTGAGCCAGTCGCTTCATCACGTTGAGCACTTCGCCCACCAATTCGGGGTCAAGTGCGGATGTGGGTTCGTCAAAGAGCATCACCTTGGGTTCCATCGCGAGCGAGCGGGCAATCGCCACACGTTGTTGCTGGCCACCCGACAAACTCGCAGGATAG
The DNA here is from genome assembly GCA_905192805.1 of uncultured Sutterella sp. Classification (GTDB taxonomy): domain Bacteria; phylum Pseudomonadota; class Gammaproteobacteria; order Burkholderiales; family Burkholderiaceae_F; genus Sutterella. Next base: position 3,795 of record CAJJMF010000139.1, read on the forward strand.
GCGTCGGCCTTCTCCGCCAGCCCTACCCCTTTGAGGAGCTCAATGGCACGTGCATGGGCCGTTTCTTTGTCCACCCCCAACACAATTTGGGGCGCCAACATCACGTTTTCCAACACGGTTTTGTGCGGCCACAAATTAAAGCGCAGAAACACCATCCCTAAGTGCTCACGCATGCGGTTTAAGTCGACTTTGGGGTCCGTGACCGTGAAGCCATTGACTTCAATGGTTCCTTCGGTCACATCTTCGAGCGCATTAATACAACGCAACATCGTACTCTTACCCGAACCCGACGGCCCCAAAACGACCACCTTTTCACCGGGCATCACTTCGAAGTCGATGTTCGCGAGCACGGTGTTGTGACCAAACTTTTTCTTTAACCCACGAATGCGAACAATGGGTTCTACGTTATTCGTTTCTGTCATCCCTTTTTCCTCTGCCAAACACTTACTTCAAGCCATCGTCACCCTTACCGAGGTGCGCTTCTAATTGACGAATACCCCAAGCAAGGCCAAGGGTCATGACCCAGTACATAATAGAAATCGTTAAGTACGGCTCCCAGTAGCGTGCCGAGGCACCGGCCACGGTACGCGCGGCGTAAGCCAATTCGGCTAGCCCAATCGCACTCACGAGCGAAGAGTCTTTCAAAATAGCAATCGCGTTGTTACCTAACGCGGGCAACATACGGCGGAAAGCCTGCGGCAACAAAATGTGGCGCATCGCCTGCCAATAACTCATCCCCAAACTACGGGCACTTTCCATCTGCCCCTTATCCAAGCTCTGTAACCCGGCACGGAACACTTCCGACATATAGGCGCCGGCATTGAGCGTAATCGCCGTAATCCCCGCGAGCACCACCCCGTATTGGGAGCGCACTTCACGCGCAATATCCCCACTCAAAATCCAACCGTCCACCGGGTGAATGAATAAGTGCATGACAGCAAAATGCATCAGGAAAATCTGCACAAAGAGTGGCGTTCCACGGAAAAAGCTCACCCAAATGGCGATCGGCCAACGCACCCCGTAATGCAATACGTTATTGAGTGCGGGCTGCCGGGATCCTGCTAAGCGCCCCATCCCTAAGAGCATCCCCAAAATAATCCCAAAGAAGACGCAGATCACCGTGATCTTGATCGTCATCCAAGCCCCAGTCATAAAGAGGGGCCAATACTCCATGATAATGTCGGAGCGAAATCCCATAGTCTGTCACCGATAAAAAATAAGGAAAAACCGTCCCAGCACTATAGCACTGGGGCGGTATATTTGTCGCGAGGGAGCGACGCATCGTACACACAAAGGGGACAGCCTTGTGTCCCCTCTGGTGATCAGTGTGGTCAAAACAGAGACCACGATGTGATTATTGCGGTAACTTCGGGGCTTCCGAACCAAACCACTTCTTGTAAACCTTGGCGTAGTCACCCGAGTCAATAGCACCCTTTAAGCCCTTATTGACCGCATCGAGCACCGTCTTATTACCCTTTTTCACACCAATACCGAAGTATTGCTCTTCAAACGACGGATCACGCACCTGGTTGAACTGTTTGTCGGGGTTTTGCGTGGCGTAGTAGGAAAGCACGCCCACGTCACCAATCATGGCGTCAACCCCACCGTTATTGAGTTCTTCTAAAGCGAGCGGAGTATTTTCAAAACGACGAATGTTCGAAGCGGTCTTACCAAACACTTTCGACGCGGCCACGTCGCCGGCCGAAGCATCCACCACGGCCACGGGCTTACCTTCCAATTCCTTTAAGGAAGAGACCTTGACGTTTTTGCTCGTCAAAATCAACTGATGCGCCAAGAAGTACGGTTGGCTGAAATCCACCGCCTGTTTACGTTTTTCGGTAATCGTGATCCCGGACATGATGATGTCGCGGTCACCCGTTTCGAGGCTCGCGAAAATGCCCGACCACGGGGTATTGATAAACTTCACTTCAAAACCACCGTGTTTGGCGATTTCTTTCATCAAATCCACGTCAAAACCGGTCAATTCTTTGTTGGGGGTTTCGAATTCAAAAGGACGATAGGTCGCACCGGTACCCACCACGTATGTTGTCGCCGCCTGAGCGAGCGAAGCAGCAAAACTACCAGCCACTAAGGCTGCCGTAACGAAGGCCTTCATTGTGTGCGCCATCGCAATTCTCCTATTGAAAGTGGTTTAATCAATCAGGAATTCCCTTCCTGTAATGTTCGGTCATTGTAACTGAAGTTACGCCAATCACCCCCGCTGGACAAACAATTTTCTTCTCACCTGTGCCGTAACTATCAAGCTCAATACGACTTCTTGCTCATTCGTTTCTTTTGGTCGATTTTTAGTCAGCTATTCGTCGACAAATGAGCTGAAATTATTTACCAATAAAATGGCCCCCCCCCTCCCCGACTCTCGCTCAAGTCTTTTGGGCAAATTTCAGTTGTCTTTTGCTACCCATTACCCCCAGATACGGTATGTTAACCCCCACTTATGGCTTTATCTTGTGTCAAAAGTCGGTGAGATTGGGCTTAAGGGTACTTGCCAGACACTTTACCTCTGGTTACACTATCCTTGTCCTCAACTCTATTTTTGTTTTATGCAAACCCAACAACACCCCGCTTTATATCGTTTCTTAGCCCTTGCTATCATCGCGGTCTGGGGCTTCACTTACATCTCCACCAAAATTCTTTATGCGCACGGTCTCAGTGCCTTAGATGTCCTCACCCTACGCACAGCACTCGCCTACGTCCTTCTCTTAGCGATTGCGCCTAAGTGGCTCTTTGCAGACACCACCAAGGACGAAATCAAATTTGCCCTACTGGGTTTGGTCTGGGTCCCGCTATACTACGGACTCGAACACTTTGCGCTACAAGCCACACAAGCCAGTACCGTGGAGTTGCAGTAGCTGTTTCCGCTACAGGAGCTTCCGTTATGGCTGTTTCTGTTTT
>CAJJMF010000140.1 GCA_905192805.1 uncultured Sutterella sp.
TGTATTTCCAGTGAAAGTAGGACATTGCCGGGCTCACTATTAAAGAACCCCGTTGTTGAAGATTCAGCAGCGGGGTTTTTGCTATGGGCTTTCGCTAAACGTTTGAGCGAAAAAAATCCTCTTAACCGAGTGTGGGTCAAGAGGATGTGTGGTGCTGGTTGACGGTCAGCTCAAGAGAATAATCTGTTCGCTCAATTGGCTACGTAAGAGGTTTTGTGCTTTACGTTCATCGCCTTCTTTAATGGCACTCAGTAATTCTCGTTCTTTTTGAGCGATATCCAAGAAGAACTGCGGATCATAACGCGGAAGCTTCTCGGTGGTTTTCTCAAAGTAGGTCACCAGAGCCGCCGAGAAGACTTGCAGGACACGATTACCACACGCCTCAAGGAGTAAGAGGTGGAACTCCCGGTCCCAGCGGTCGGCTTCACGACTATTGTGTGCATGCCGTTCCATTTCTTCGAGTGCGTTCTCTAGCCGTCCTAACATGGCTGGCGTCATACGACGAATGGCCAAGGGGATGATGTCAACTTCAATTAAAAGACGGGCTTCAATAAATTCGCGAATGTCGAAATTCGCAATGTCCATTTGGACTTGAATTTGTGCCGATAGGTTCTTCGGCTCAACGTTCGTGAGCTTCATGCCTCGTTTGGGAGCGCGATCAATGATGCCCATTTGGGTGAGGACACTGAGGGCCTTACGGACTTTGTAGCGGGTAATGCCAAAGCGTTCTGCTAACTCGGCTTCCGTATCAATGCGACCATTGTTTTTGGCTTGCTCGAGGATGTATTGGTGGATTTTGTGAAACAAAATCTCTTCTTCAGCGAGTTGCTGCTGTTTATCGTTTACTGCCATGGTTTCTTCAATTTGAGGGGACAAATATTGCTCCCGAGGCCACCGCTTAAAGCAGGTGGCCACTGAGCTAAAAAAATCATAGCGAAAAACGCCCTATTTGTCGACAAATGGAGACTTAGTTTGTTGAATCCTCGATTGCTTTGGCTTGACTCTTCAGTTCATAGAGTGTACTGAGGGCCTCACGAGGCGACATATTGTCGATGTCAAGCGCATCTAGGGTACTCAGGAGCGTGGTGACTTCCTCAGGGATGACTTCGACCGTATGGGGCGTGTCAGGGATTAACGGAGCTGTCTCAACGCTGGGAACCACATCAAAGAGGGTGGCTTGTTGCGCGTTGGTCTGCTCGGCCTCTTCAAGTTTACGGAGCATGGCTTGGGCACGACGAACGACTGGCATAGGAACCCCTGCGAGCTGCGCCACGGCAATCCCATAGCTGCGACTGGCGGGGCCTTCCGAGATTTCATGCAGGAAGATGATCCGATTTTTCCCTAGGGTGGCTGAGACGTGTACGTTGGCCACTTCCTTCAAATGCCCAGCGAGGTCGGTGAGTTCGAAGTAATGGGTTGCAAAGAGGGTTAAGGAGCGTTTGGTTTCCACCAATTCATGGGCAATCGCTGCTGCGAGTGAGAGTCCATCAAAGGTGGCGGTACCACGGCCAATTTCATCCATCAGGACCAAAGAAAATTCGGTCGCTTCATGCAAAATCGTGGCCGCTTCGGTCATTTCCACCATAAAGGTCGAACGTCCTCGAGCCAAGTCATCGCTTGCCCCAATACGCGTATGAATGCGGTCAATCGCCCCAATGCGGGCGACCTCTGCAGGCACAAAGCTCCCCGCCCAAGCGAGCAAGACAATCAACGCAATGCTGCGCATATAGGTGGATTTACCGCCCATATTGGGACCAGTGATAATGAGACAGCGTCGTCCCGTCCCTAATCGGCAATCATTGGGAACGAAAGTCTCCAAAACCGTTTCGACAATCGGGTGGCGTCCCTTGACGATGTCAATTTCAGCATCGTGCGTTAACTGGGGGCGGACCCATTGGTGTGCTTGCGCATGCCGCGTGAGTGTGACGATGACATCCGTTTGTGCGACCGCTTTAGCAGCCTGCATCAGCGCTGATACGTCTTCGGCGAGCGCTACGATCAGTTCGTCGTACAGGGCTTTTTCTAATTCCCCTGCGCGTTCCTTAGCGCTCAGCGCTTTGTCTTCATAGGCTTTGAGTTCTGGCGTAATGAAGCGTTCGGTATTTTTGAGCGTTTGACGACGTTGATAGTAGTCGGGTACCGATTCTGCTTGCAACTTACTGACTTCAATGAAGTAGCCCTGAACGCGGTTATATTCCACACGCAGTGTGGAGAGTCCAGTTGCCTGACGTTCGCGTTCTTCTAAATCTAACAGGAACTGTCCGGAGTGGTCTCGAAGATTGCGTAACTGCGCTAATTCATTATTCCACTCACTGCGAATCACATCGCCATCCCGTAAGAAGGTGGCCGGTTCTTCCAACAACGTATTGCGTAAGCGCGTATAAATGCGCTCGGGTAGGCTTAAGTATTGAGCGGCTTCATGAAACCAGGGGGTATTTTGTGCCTGCAGGTGTTCAGCCAACGCTTGTAAGTCGGGTAAACTGTCGCGCAGTGCCGCCAACTCTTTAGGGCGCACACTTTTCAGGGAAATACGACTGGCGATACGTTCAATATCGGGAAGCGCTTTGAGTCGTTCACTGAGTGTGTCCAACGTCGAGGGCGTATCCATTAATTGCTCGATGGCATCGTGTCGAGCACGCGCTCCTTCCATACTGCGTAATGGTTCATTGAGCCAACGCTTAAGTGTGCGACTTCCCATCCCGGTGGCACATTGATCGAGCACCGAAAAAAGAGTGAGCCCTTTGCCGTCGGAGCGAATACTGTCGCTAATTTCAAGGTTACGGCGACTGGCAGGATCAATCACGATGAAGTCCGAATCACTGAGCACTTTGAGGGGTTCAATGAAGGGCATCATGTCGACTTGGGTTTCTTCGGTGTAGTCAAGTAAGGCATTGGCTGCCGCCAGAATGGCTGGCTTATCGGAAATCCCATACGCTTCCAGAGTTTCGACATTGAAGAGTTTTTTGAGGGCTTGTTCCCCGTGCTCTTCATCAAAATGCCATGGCGCCATGGGGGTAATCGTCAGTTCTGGGTAGGCTTCTCGAAAGGCTTCCTTGTCTTTTTCCGTCACCAACACTTCGCGTGGCGCAATCCGAGCTATTTCGCTCGCCAGCCCTTCGGGAGGCGTTTCCGTAGCCAAAAACTGGCCGTTACTGAGCGTGAGCCACACTAACCCCCAACGCGGGGATTTGTTTCGGTTCGTTTGAGCGAGGGCGAGTAAACGGGCATCGTCTTTTTCGGGTAAAAGCGAGGTATCGGTGAGGGTACCGGGCGTAATGATGCGCGAAATACGTCGTTCCATTAACCCTTTACCCGGGGTACCTATTTGCTCAGCAATGACGACCGATTCCCCTAAGCGCACCAAGCGTTCAACATACTGGTCGAGTGAGACCATAGGGATGCCAGCCATCGGAATGGGATCCCCCGACTTTAATTTGCCTCGTTTCGTGAGCGTAATGCCAATTAAACGGTTGATTTTGACCGCATCATCGAAAAACGTTTCATAAAAGTCCCCCATCCGAAAGAACACAAGTGTGTCAGGATAGCGTTGTTTGACCTCCACAAACTGACGCATCGCTGGTGTAAATTCGTTCACGTCCACATTGGTAATATCCGGGCATTCAATCATCGTAATTCAACAAGAGTCAATAACCAAAATAAAAAAGCCGAATCCACTCGCTCTGGCGACGGATCCGGCTCGCGGTATTCAAATCATACCGAAATTACTGCGCATTCGCTTCTTTGTTAGACTGAGGAAGTTCACCCACTAACGGAAGCAATTGAGCGAAGATCTTCGGTGTTCCTGCACACACAGCACCGGTCGTGAGCCACGATTCCCCACCCTTGAGGTCGGTGATAAGACCACCGGCTTCGAGCACTAAGAGGCCTCCTGCGGCGATATCCCAGGGCGATAAACCACTTTCCCAGAATCCATCGTAGCGCCCCGCAGCCACCCAGGCTAAATCCAAGGCGGCCGAGCCCGGACGACGGATGCCCGCCGTGCGTTCGGCAACGCGCATAAAGCTCATCATGTAGTGTTTGAAATTGTCCGTGCGACGGAACGGGAAGCCCGTACCAATCAAGGCACGGTTCATGTCGATCAATCCCGAGACGCGGATGCGACGGTTATCTAAGAACGCCCCTTCGCCCTTGATGGCGTGGAAGAGCTCATTTTTGGCCACGTCGTACACCAAGCCAAAGACCACTTCCCCTTGATAGGTCAGAGCGATGGAAATGGCATATTGAGGAACCCCGTGCATGAAATTAAGCGTGCCGTCAATGGGGTCAATGATCCAGCAATAGTCGCTTTTTTCCGGTCCAATGCGACCGGCTTCTTCCGTCAGGATGGCATGCTTCGGGTAAGCCTGCTGAAGGATGTCAATAATAATCTGTTCCGAAGCACGGTCGGCGTTGGTGACAAAGTCATTGACCGCTTTGTTTTCCACTTGGAGCTGATCAAGGTGTTGGGCTGCGCGGGAAATTTCCGCCGCGGCAGCACGCGCAGCTTTCGTAGCAACGGAAAGGTAGGGAGATGGCATAAGACTTAGAAGAGTAAATTCAAAATAACACTAGGCCCACATCAAGGTGAGCCGCGAATGGAGACGTTTCTCACGAGGAGGATCAGAAACACACCGGAGGTGCTTCACCGCTCAACTCACAAGAAAGTCGTTATTCTATATCAAGCGTCGCCCTATCGTACGAGAAATTGCTTAGGAATCCATGGACTCGACTCGCGTGATTTAGGGAATGAAGTCAGACCGAGTACAATATCCATTTTCATTCTTCGAGACAAAACCACCATGTCCTTGCATCCACTTGCCCATCGTGTCCGGTTCATTCTGTGTAATCCTTCGCACCCAGGCAATATTGGATCAGCGGCTCGCGCCATCAAAACCATGGGATTCCGTCAACTACACGTGGTTAATCCCCGTGAAGCGGACTATCGCACCCATGAGGAAGCGGTGGCGTATGCCACCAGTTCGGTCGACGTTCTCGCTGCAAGTCAATCGTATGCGTCCTTATCGGAGGCGCTCGATGGGGTTCTGTTTGCTTGGGCTCTGACGGGCTATGAGCGTGAGTTTGGGCCCCAGTTGGTTTCTCTGACGCAAGCGACCGAAGCCTCTTGTGCGTCCCTCACGGCGTCCTCTGGGGATATCGCTTTTGTGTTTGGCACTGAGCGCAGCGGTCTGACCAATGACGAAGTCCTGTTGTGTCAAGGGTGTGCTGCCATTGCCTGTGATCCAGAAAGTCCGAGTTTAAATTTGTCGCAAGCGGTGCAAATTACGGCCTACGAAATGCACCAATGCCTTCGTAAAGCAAGCAATGCGACCGCCCTTTACGATTGGCAAACGCGGTTTGCAACGGAGCCCCCTGCGAGTGCCCGGGCGATCGACGGTTTTATGCAGCATTGGGAAGCGGCCATGCAGGCCTGCGGGGTGTACGATCCCACCGAACCTAAGGTGTTTATGCCAACGATGCGGCGACTCTTTACCCGTGCCCGCTTAACGCAAAACGAAGTCGATCTTTTGCGAGGAGTGTGTGCGGCGATCATCCGGCCGAAGGCAGAGCGAAAGGGAACAAAAGTCGGCTCCAAATCCTAAGGCATGGTAGACAAGAAATCTGTGCGCACAAGGGCATTTTGTGCCACAATTAGGCAAAACCACCTAGTGTTTTCATCGACCAATATTAACCTAGTGACAAATATGTTTGAACGAGCAAAAGAACTCATCGATACGATTATGACCCGTGACCCTGCTGCACGATCCAAGTGGGAAGTCATCTTTTCTTACCCGGGATTTCATGCGGTCTTGATTCACCAAGTCTCGAGCTGGTGTTGGCTTCAGGGGTGGTTCTCGTTTGCCCGTTTTATCTCGCATGTGGGACGTTTTTTAACTGGAATCGAAATCCACCCCGGCGCCAAAATTGGCCGCCGTGTGTTTATTGACCACGGGATGGGGGTAGTGATTGGGGAAACGGCCGAAGTCGGAGACGATTGCACGCTCTACCACGGCGTCACTTTAGGGGGTACGTTACTCACTGAAGGGAAGAAACGTCATCCCACCTTAGTTAATGGCGTGATTGTCGGTGCGGGGGCTCAGGTGTTAGGGGCTTTCGTGGTGGGTGACAATGCGCGTATTGGTTCCAATGCCGTTGTGTTAAAAGCCGTTGAACCCGGCGCTACCGTGGTGGGGGTGCCTGGACGGGTTGTTGGTCAAACGAAACGCGAACAAGATGAACCGCCCAAATTTGAAGCCTACGCGGTGGATAAGGATGAGGTCGACCCGTATGTGGTGGCCATCAAAGAGCTGGCGCGTGTCACTGGTGAGCAAAATGCGGTGATTCAGCAACTCAATGCCCAAATTCGTGAGCTAGGTGGGCAAGGAGTGGACGCCCTTCCGAAAATTAATCAGCGTAATTTAGGGGTACCCACACGTCGCGCGCGTCACCATCGCCAAAAGCGTGATGAGCGTCCCAATAATGATGCGAAGTCCGTCTCACCGTCGGAGACGCCCGCAACATCGAACGCCCGCCGTAGTGGCCGTCGTCGTTCCCATAATTAGGCCTTTTAGCTAGTACAACCCCGAAACTCATATTGCTCCCACCACAGGCCAGTGTGAGTTGCTTGCCATCGA
>CAJJMF010000141.1 GCA_905192805.1 uncultured Sutterella sp.
ATTACTTTTTCAATGGGAGGGTGCCTCAGTACATCAGCGGGTGCAGAAACCATCACCCTAGAAAACCAACAAATCAGTCGCACACGTGGCGAGGGTGACGGTTCTCGATACGCCACCGAATTTAACCACCCGGATAAAGACTTAGTCATTCGCTGGCAAAACAACAACTCACTTCCCGCCGACGGGAACCCCATTCGCGATGGGAATGTCAATGTCCGCAACCTCACCATTGATGCCAATTTCTTTGAAGCGATCAATGACTCCGACCCAAATCGCCAAAATCACTACTACCTCGAAATCCGCAACAAAGGCGTCTACGCCAACTCTGGTCTCACTCACATCCACGCCTCCGACACCATCCAAATCAAAGCCAAAAATGACGGTATCTATACCGAATCCGACGGGAGTGTTTTGATTGATGGCTTTAAAAAGCTCGATGTACAAGGAACGGGCTATGCCAGCATGGACGTGTTTGCCTTGATGGATCCCAATTTCCCACGTGAGGAATTTCCTAGAGCCTATACCTCAGGGGCTCACGGCATTGTCGACAATGGCGAAGGCATCAGTATCCATGGTGGCTCGGGCAGTGAAGTCCATGTTCTTGCTAACGGTTTTGCAATCATGAATGGTATTGGCAACCGTCTTGGCGTCTACAGCACGGATCCACGTGGCATTGAGAATAGTGCGGTTGGCCGCGGCATCGACATTACCACTGACAAACTCACCGTGGAATCGCGCGGTAACGCGATTGGCGCAGCAACGGGCAAAGATGGGCGGCAATTTACAGTGAACGTAGAGAGTGCTGACATGAAACTCCATGGGGGCTTTGGCAGTGTGATGGCTGGAGGCAACGCGCTCATTGAACTCAACCAACACACGCAAGGGCTTGTCCAACTCACCGGGAAAGTCTCGGCACTTAACCAAGGTCAAGTGCACATCAACTTCGATAAAGATGGCTCCTACTTAGACGATGGCGCAGGCGAGAACAGAAACCAAGAGGTTATTGTCGTCGGGGGATTGAGTGACGCGAACCACCCCAATGTGGACGTGGGTCACGCCATTTTGAATTTCCGTGGAAACGATCAATACATTAAAGGTTATAGTCGGATACAAGGAAGACGTGCCCTTTTGGAGTTAACGAGCACAGGCGCAAACTTCAGTGCCAAAACCAAAACGGGTGGCACCTTTGATGATCCGCTCTTTTTCGTTGAACAGGGAGGCACACTCAAGCTCAACGCCTCTGGGGACAATGCCACCTTCGTGGGCGAACTGAAGGCCCAAGAAGCGAGCCTTCTGGATATGACCGTCTCAGGCAAAGGCGCTCGTTTGCAAGGGGATATCACCACCTCGGAAAAAACGCCAGGCGCACACATCAAAACCCTGTTTTCGGGTGACAACGCCCAACTCGAAGGCAATATTATTGCGAAGGCCCAAAAGAGTACGATCGAACTCACGCTCCGAGGCGCCAATAGTTCGCTCAAAGGAGGGGTTAGTTCATTTGGTTCAAGTGGCTCCTCCAGTACTGAAGGCTGATCGTGAAAATACCCTCACGGCAAACTTTAGTGGTGAAGGCGCCGAACTGAACGCGGGCAGTAACGGGAAACTCATTAGCAATTCGGGTACGCTCTCGTTGACAGTAGACAACCACGGGACCTTGACGGGCAATATGGACAACTTTGCCCAACGGATTCAGCGTGGCCGCCAAGGGCGGCAGGGTTATGAAGACTATATGGTCAAGGGAAACCTCGCTGTCACGCTCGCCAACGCGACCTCCTACAGTGGGGATGTCGACAACCGTGCGGGAACGGTCGGGCTCACGCTCAAAGAGAGCGAGTGGTTCGGCAATCTCACGACAGCCTCCGAGGCAGAAGACACCCACGTTGCCCTTGAAAAGAGTCTGTGGCGGGGCGATATGACGGCAGCCCCCGAGGCACAACGCACGAGCCTTACGCTCACACGCGAATCGACCTGGAAGGGCGCCGCCGCGGGAAGCGGTATGGTGGAACTCTCTGGGCATTCGACTTGGAAAGCCACCGCAAACAGTCAGCTCGATACGCTCACGATGGACAGCACGAGCGTCACGTCGCTCGAGGGTGACGCTCAACGCCTCACCACCCAAACTCTCAATGGGTCCGGTACCTTTGTGCTCGATCTGACCTACCAGGACGACGCCATTGAAACCTATCGCGATGGCACAGCGAGTGACTTCATTGAGGTGGCGCAAGCAGGGGACAGTGGCACCCATCGCGTAGCCGTGACCGAGACGACCAACCTCGAGACGATGCCCGTAAACGGTAAACTTTACTTCGCGGTAGCCCCCGAGGGTCAGGTCACCTTCGAAGCGGCCACAGAGGCTCTGGAGCCCAATCCCCATGGCCTCTTTCATAAGTTGAAGCACTACCAGATTCTCAGTGAGGCGGCACAAACGAGCACCAACGACGCCGAGAGCACCGAGCGCTCCTCGGACTCCGCCCGCCGGGTTGCCCGAGACGTTGCCCCGACCATGCAAAACTGGTACCTCACCTACACCGGTAGCGAAGAGGTCGTGAACAAGAATGCGCTGACCGCTCCCGACATCTATACGGCCACGGTGGCGCTCTGGCGCGATAACGATACGCTCTTAAAGCGCTTAGGCGACCTGCATGCCTTACGCGCGGGTACGGGAAGTTGGGCGCGTCTCATTGCGCGTAAACTCGATCGTTCCGGCGAACACGCCTTTGAATCCAAGTTGAACACCGTACAGATTGGGATCGATCGCTCCCGCCTCGATGAGCGTGGCACGTGGTACTTTGGGCTCGCCTACGCGTATCACGATGGCAAGAGCACGGTGAATACCGGTTCGAGCGATGTGGACGGTCATGAACTCACGCTCTACGCGAGTCGTGCCGACAACGAACGTCGCCATCTGGACCTCGTCGCACGCTTAGGGCGCTTTGGCACGCACTACGATAGCCGCACGGGGGATAAAGGCTCGTTCCACAATCTCGCCGCCAGCATCAGCGCGGAAGTGGGCTGGGTACTCCCCTTGGGCGCCGCCTGGCAGATTGAACCTCAGGCTCAACTTACCTATTCCACGGTCTGGGGCGACACGTTTGACACGCACTATGGGATCAAAGTGGAGCAAGATAACGCAAAGAGTCTAGTGGGACGTCTAGGCGTTGTCTTGGCACGCGAATTTACTCCCTCAGCGGAGAATGCGGGGCGGGTATATGCCAAGGCGAGTGTCTTGCATGACTTCCTCGGGAAGACCCGTAGTACGCTCACGGACGGGGCGAGCTACATCGTTGAGGATACGCTACGCGATACGTGGGGCGTGCTCGGGATCGGCACCACGTGGCGTCATGGCGATCATCTGCACCTCTACCTCGATGCAGAAACGAGCGTTGGGGCGAGTGTGCGGATGAATTACAACCTCAATGCGGGTCTGCGCTACACGTTCTAGTCGGACCACTCCTGCGATGCCTGGTGCATCGCAGGCGAATCCTCCTTTCCTTAACGTTGAGTCTCTCGGGCGCGTTCGCGCCCGAGTGCCTTTCATGCCCTCCCCCTCTGCCCCACGCAACCCGCCCGGGTTGCCAGCTTTCGTTGTCGCTCCCTAACGACACCGTGCGCCATTGACCTGGCGCAGCCTGTGGCCGGGGTTCCCCGAACAACGACCGCAACGATGGGCGGTTTCGTCTATGATAGAAGAATAGCCCAATCGCCACCGCTCCCTCCCCTGGGAGGTCGAAGCCGGATGACCTAAGCGGTGAGGACCCAAGGGAGCACACATGGCGCAAACCATCCCACGAAAAAACTGGACCGAAGACGAGATCACGCTGGCGCTCGCGCTCTACCTGCGTACGCCACGCTCAAAAATCAATCAGACTCATCCCGATGTGAAAGCGCTCGCCGCCCTCCTTAATCGCACGCCCAGCGCGGTGTCGATGAAAATGCACAATCTTGGCCGCTGTGACATCCGGCTACTCATGCGGGATCAAAAATCGCTGTCAAACGGGAGTCATCTGGACCAAATCGTCTGGGACAAATACATGGGAGCCGACCGTTCGAAACCCCTCGAACCGCTACTGGAGGCCGTGGATGCCATTCTGGCCGAATTCGCTACACCGATGGCCGCCTTTAGCCTCCCCGAGGGGGACTCGACGCGTGTGACCGAAACACGGGCAGAAGTGAAAGTGCGGCGCTATCAACGCTATTTCCGAGACACGGTGATGACCATGTACGGCGGACGTTGCCTCGTGTCAGGCCTTCATAGCGATCCGCTTATTGAAGTCGCGCATATCGTGCCGTGGCGGGATAACCAGGCGTTGCGACTCGTACCGGCCAATGCCCTGACGCTCAACGTTCTGGCCCACCGCGCCTACGACGCGAATCTGCTTGGCATTGACCCCGATATGGTCATCCATGTGAGCTCGGAACTCTTGGAGGCGCTCAACGGTGCCGACGAGCATTTACGCACGTATTTCCTTCACGCCAACGGGCAAAAACTCCGTATCGCGCAAGAAGAAACCCGGCCCGCTGCCGACTACCTCGACTATCACTACCAGGCCTATTTGAAGCACGATATTCGACCGATGATCCTCCCCTACGTCTGAACGCGCTACCCCGTGCGCAGTGATCCCACCGTGGCGCCGCTAAGCTCGGCTACGGTTGAGTAGAGCCTCCACATTGACGCCATAGCGCTTCAAAATCATCTGCCATTGGGTTTGGCTCGCAACTTCGGCCTTCACATAGGCCTTTAAAAAGTTCCCCACGACGGGGTGCAACCAAAGCGCTTCGTGCGTCACTAAGGTCAATTCCCAGAGTGGGCGGTGCCAGCCGGGCATCACGGGCACCAATTGCCCGGATTCAATCAAGCGCACCACAAACCCAATCGATAAGTCGACCGCAATCCCATGCCCGTCAAACGTCGCCTGTAAGCACGAGAGCGTATCGGCTTCAAAGGTTTCCGTCACGGGCGCTACATACGCTTCCGTTTGCGTCCCATCGGGGTGATGCGTCACGACGCGCCCCGCACGGAAATGAAATTCCCCTGTCTCGCTAATGAGTCGCTCCGTGATCGGATAGTGGGCGTCTTTACGCAAAATGAGGCGGTGCTGATATAAGTCCGTGGGTGACAAGGGGGTACCGTGTTCGGCCAAATACTGTGGCGTCGCTAAGAGTAAGGTCGTTGCTTTAAAAAGTGGCACGATGGTGAGGTCATTTAAGGCCGCAACGTGCGGATGATAGGGGCAATACGCCACATCGACCCGATTGTCAAGCACGTCGTGATGGCTCGACGCATCGGTGAGCACCACGTTAATCCCGGCGCTCGACAACGGATAGCCACTCAAAAACCGCACCATGCGATCGCGGGCAATATTGGTGGGTAGACCAAACCGAATCGTCATCGACTCCCGTTCGCTCGCCATATTCACGAGTGTTTCCCGCACGAGCGACAAGGCTTGCAGCGTGTCGTGGAGCGACTCCACGACGGACACCACTTCGGGGCGCAATGCTAAGGGGCGGCGGTTACGCTGCAAGAGTTTGCCACCGAGCGCCTCTTCAAGGTCGCGCAACTGGCGCGAGGCGCTCGACAAATCCATATTTTCTTCCTGTGCCGCTCGGCTCAGTGAACCGGTTTGGGAAAGGCGCCACAAGAGTCGCCACGTGGAAAGATTGTCTTCTGGGGTCATGAAAGCTACTCAGTCTTTGAGAAGGGGTTACGGAGGGTCGAGGGCTCAGTGCGCAAAACGTTTTCCCATAGTTTAGAGGATTTCCGGTGCCTCTCCTAGTCGCGCAGGGATGCCCCTTGAAAAGAAAATTTGTAATCATCAAACTTTATTGAATCATTTTTGGCCCTCTCTGGCTTATAATGATTCCTCCTTTTTGCCTACAAGAGTAGGAAAGAGCGAGTTTCTCCCTCGAAATTCTCGCCTCACGTTTGTTCGTCTGAGTGAACGTTCGATAGGCACCTGTTTCTAGCCTATAGCGTCTTCGTTAGCTCCGAACTGACGCTATGTCTGAGGGGGGAAGCGTCCCAAAACGCTTTCCCCCTCTTTCTCATCGTACCGCTCTCCCCGCGTGCGCACCGTTGTCTCACTTTTGCCACAAACGGGCGCCTCAAGGGGTGACAAGGGGTGGAAAAAACGCTCCCCTACGACGCCACGGGGCTCAACCCGCGACTTCATCCCACTTTTTAGGGGCACAGGGGTGACGCCACTCGGAGAAGGCTTTAAAATAGGGAACAAAATTTTTTTCCTAGGGTTTTTACCCAAGGGAATTCCCGTAATAGTCAGTAGCCTGTTGCGATGGCCTTTTCCACTTCACAGTGACGTGCCACGTGAACAGTCCCAATCGGTCAGAAGGGCGACTTTCTCGTTTGCTAAAAAACTATGCAACGCATACCAGAAGATGTAGTGACCTTAGGTAAGGTCTATGGCTTTAGTGTAGAGGGCTATGTGAACTTTGAACCGGTTCGGCTGCGCCAAACCGCCCTCGAAGCGACCCCCTTGATGCGTGCGCTCAAGGCGACTCAGTCGGCACGCCGTGCAGAAAGTACGC
>CAJJMF010000142.1 GCA_905192805.1 uncultured Sutterella sp.
CATTGCTTTGAGAGTTTAGTTACTTTCGAAGATTTCACAAGGTGAAGTGTGAAGATAAGGCACTCAAAGGAGGACATGTCCAAGTTTGAGTACCTTTGAAATAACGGTCTTGTCGACCCCTTCCCCATTCTTTAGCTGTTGTTCTTCTTCAACAAATCGCGGATTTCGCGCAAGAGTTCGATGTCTTCAGGCGTGGGAGCCGGAGCAGCAGGCTTGGCTTCTTCGGCCTTCATCAAACGTTCGGCTTCCGCTTCGATACGCTTACGGAGCGTGGTCACCGCCTTGATCAACCAGAAGATCACAAAGGCGAGCATTAAGAATTGAACCACGGCCGTCAAGAACGCACCGTAGCCGAAGACCGTCGCACCAGCCTTCACTAACGCATCGTAAGTCTGCGGACCGGTATAGCCTTCGACCGGCTTTAACACCACGAACAAGTTCGTAAAGTCAGGCTTGCCAACGACAAAGCCCAGCAACGGATTCACGATATCCTTCACTAAGCTATTAACAATATTCGAAAACGCGGCACCAATAATCACGGCCACGGCCAGGTCCATCACATTGCCTTTGGAAATAAAGGCTTGGAACTCTTTTAAAAATTGACGCATTTTTAAATTTCCTTCTTAGGGGAGCGAAAAGCTTTTTCCTCGCTGGCGATCGTACCCGGAACGGGTGTGAGCATTTGATCGAAAGCGTATCCTGTTAGGAAAAAGGTAGGAGGTAACGTTCAGTGCGGGCAGAACAAGGTTCAGGCACCTGTTGTGAGCTCAGCAGATCTCAGCGCTATGCGTTGAGTCTCCGTCTGGGGGAATCTCAGAGCAAGCACACGAAACGCTTGGTTTCGTCGTGACACTAAACTGCGTGAAGAATTTTAACACAAGCGATTTCGTTGGTGATTTATATAGGACCTTTTTTGATATAGCGTGTGCCTCTAGCCAAACGGACTACGTCTCGCGACGCAGTCCGTTTCGGTGCATTCCTTAAGACGAGAGGATTAAACGCGTGCCGCTAACACTCGGAAGAGATTATTCGCTGCCCACATAAGGGCACTGTCACGGCGTAAGGTGGCCTCCCCTTGCTTAAAGGCAATCGGGAAAACCGCGGTAATACCTGCTTTATAGTAGGGCGTCAAATCGTCAGGCAACTCTGTCGTAAAGAGCACTTTCACTGGGGCCTTGGCTTCAAGCAACGACGTGAGCGACCCATCCGTTAAACGGGCCACATCCAACGTTTCCAACGCCGCCACGGCAATGTCTGCTTCGTCCACGGACAATTCCATACCCGACTTAGCTAAAAACGCCTTGATATCGGTCACGATATTGGCTCGGATCATGCCAAAAAGCCCCGCAGCGGCACCGCCACCAGCGGCACCACCGGCCACCCCGTGAATACGTTCCCCGCCTTGACGACGAATCGTGTCGGCTAAGTGGCGTAACCCAGCTTCCAGAAGCGTCACATGTTCGTCCGTAATGCCAGGTTCTTGGCGGATACGCTTTTTCAAGGTTTTCGGATCCGACAACGTCTGTTGATGGTCGACGAGCACCGAGATCGTATGCGCGTTCGGCGACAAGAAAAAGCGATTCGGGGCAATCTTATCGATTTGTTCCAGCGTGGCCCCCATCGGCAAGAAGGGCTTACCTTGACGGTTTAAAAAGCGCACTCCTAAAGCGGCGGCCATCCCACAGCCGGCATCCGCAACAAAGGTCTGGCCCATACCCACCCACACTTTACGGTGCCCGGCGCTCAAGGCATGGGCAATCAATTCCCCCACCCCATACGTGGTGGTATTCAAGGCACTAAAGCCAGGCTGACGATGTTGAGAACCCGCGGCTTCGCTCGCCGCAATGACGGCGGTGTCACCGGCACTCAGATACCGCGCACTCACTGGGGTACCACACGGTCCCATGACAGGTAACACAACGTACTGTCCCCCTAAACGACTACGCATGGTTTCCAGTAGCCCGTCACCACCCGTTTCAAATGCCACACTACGGGTTAAGACCTGTGGCCATACGGCTTTGGCCGCTTGCGTCAAAATGGCGCTCACCCGTGCTCGGGAAAGCTGAGTCCCTAACTCTTCAGGGATTAACAATAACTGCATCTCACCGTCTCTACTCAATGGGGTTTTCTTTCTGCTGTTGTGCCGGCGTGTCGATGGAAGCCTTTGCGAAATCCCACGCCAACTAGGTATTTTAGCATAGTGGTCATTTTGGCCCAACGGCTGTTACGTTCGAACACAGCAAAAGCTGTGTTCGTCAAGCATGTTTCTGAATGTACCTATTGCGTAAACAATCTTTTATTTCAATAGATTTTATCGATGAATTTGTTACCCTAGAGAGTGGAATACTCTCGAGACGTTCCCCCTCGTTTTCCGCGAGCCTTGTGCTCGGTTGCTATTGTGTGTCACGTTAGGAATTGTGTTATGTCAAATTGGAAGCTGCCCCCACTGCAATCACAAGTTTTGGACCTTATCGTCGAAGCAGGAGGTGCGGCAACCGCTCGCGAACTTGCTGAACAACACCAACTCAAAACACACAGCGTCTCGGGCGCCTTAACGAATCTTTACTCGCGCGGAATCTTACGCCGCGAGCCGGCTTCGAAAGAAACCAATGCTGGATATCGGTTTTTCTTAGTCGAGAACTGGGAAAGTAAAGCGCTTTCTCACAATCGTTGCCGTGAAACGAAGCCTGACTATCGTGTCACTAAAGTCATGCACGACTTGTTCTTGCAAATTGAACGAGGGGTGCACACGGCACCGGCCTTAAAAGCCTTGCTCGATATTGAAGAATGTGTCTTTGACTCGAGCTTAAATGAGTTGATCGAATCGGGTTACGTGGAGGTCAGCATGGAGTTGGATCAACCCACCTACCGTGTGACCGACAAAGTCATGATTTACGACAATACGGATGCGGAACTGCAAGCCCTTTTTCATAAAATGGCAACGAAAAACCAGTTCTATTTTGTTCCGAAAGCCCTCCCTGTCACGCCCGTGAAACGCCTTTAAGCCAGCGTTGAAGAAAACGGTGGATGCTCAGCCTGACGCGTGTGGCTCTGGGATGAATAGGCTCACGGATACCATAGACCTTCACCCATTGCGGACGTTTGCTCTTAGGACTTACCCTTGATGGTTTAACCGAATACTCAAACACAGCAATGTTTCCTAAGATATCAATCGTGTCCCCCCAATTGATAGCCAACCCTCAGATAGGATCATGAAGACATCATGCCTAATACACCTTTTTCGGTTCGACCCGATTACGATCGTTTTGTTGCTCAAGAAGCGCAATACTTCCCCAGCGCTTCCCGTGCAGCGGTTGAGCGATTAATCGACTCTTCTCTGCCAGAAGAAACCCAGTGGGTGGCGCGTGACCGCGATGGCTACCCCGATGAACTGAACATTGTTCCGCGTTCACCAGATGTACTAGTGTACGAAGGGAATCTGCCCCTTTTATCACGTCAGGTGCGCTTAGCCGTCGCGGGATCGCGGGAAGCCCCGCCCGAACGTGTCCAAACCACCAATGAACTCGCCAGTGCTCTCACGGAAGACCACGTTGCGCTACTGAGCGGCATGATCTCTGATATTGATGAAGCAGTTCATTTAGGCTCTCTCGCAGCACGCCAATCCTCCGAGCATGTCACGCTGTCAACCGCTATGGTGACCTCCCCCTTTGGGGCACCCTGGCCACTGGGGCGACACAATTTGGCACGTAAACTCGTGCGTGCAGGGGGACTGGTGGTCTCCTTAGCTCCCCAATTGCGCGGGCTCTCACTTTCCGAATCCGAACGCTTAGCGGTGGTGAAATACCGACAGTTGATCGAGGCAACACTCTCCTCAGCGATTCTCATCATGTATGTCAACGACGGTGGCTTTACGACCAAGCTGGTCCAAGAAGCCATTGCGCTTGAGCGCCCGGTTCTCCTCTGGCATGAGGTGCTCACCGACGGCAGTCAAGACGTTCAGACGTGGTTGAGTAACAACCCCAAAGACCGCACCGGTCGGGAGCTCTTTGTCGTTGTTCACAATGTCGAGGAAATTCATCAAGCGATTAGTGCTTGGCAGAATGTTTGGTGGCTGTAGGGTAATTCCTAAGAGACGCCCCACCCCTGAACTGCTAACATAATCGTGCAGGCCCAAAGGCTTGAGCTCCTCAGTGTCGATTTTCACCTCCCATTCGTCCGAGTGATGCTCGCCAATGAGCCTGCTTTTCTTTTCCCTCTTCCTCTCATCCGCTGACTTTCTCCTCGCGTCCTTGCGAGCCTCTCTGTGTCAAGTCTTTTCCGTTCTCTGTCTGAGTGTTATACTCCCAGTAGTTTTTTGTTTTTTTTATTGATTGAGACAGTGGTCTCGTTTTTTCCTATTAACACACGCCCCGTATGAGCACTAGTATCGAAGCTTGGTTCCAATTACGCCGTCTTGAGCAACAGATCCAAACGGTCCTCGCACGCGAGTTACAGACCATGGGAGAGTGTCCTCTGATGGTCAATGAGTACTATTTGCTCTACTTTTTAAACCTCGCCAAACATGGAAAACTCAAACAGATTGACCTCGAAGACAAACTCGGTTTGAGTCTCAGTGCCACCTCACGCATGATTGCGAAACTGGAAGAGAAAAACTGTGGTGTTATCGCCCGTCAAGTCTGTCCCGAAGACAAACGAGCGGTTTATATTGTGTTAACGCCGAAAGGACGTGACCTCGTTGAAAGTGTAAATCCGTTGATTGACAAAGCGCTCCAACAATTCCCACTGCTCCAATCCGACGATTTACAACAACCGGCTGTCTAAAGGGCGACGTACGATTATGGAAGACAACTCCCTCGTTCACTTTTCAATCCTCGACACCCCGATCGATGATTCCCCTTTCGTTGCCGATAAGGAATCGGCGCATCGCAGTTACACCAATCCGTTCTCGGTTCACCCCGCTTATCGCCACGTTTTCCGTCCTCAGCGACTCACGTTCGGTTTGATGGCGCCTTTTACCGGGTACCCCAACCCCGAACCTGAATCCTTTACCGATTTGATTGCCGATGCCCAACGTGCTGAAGCGGCAGGGCTCACCGCCCTCTGGGTGCGTGACGTTCCCATGTTTGACCCCTACTTTGGGGACGTGGGACAAGGGCTCGATCCGATGGTAACGCTCGGCATGCTTGCCGCCAATACAAAAAACATTGCTCTCGGTAGTGCAGGTTTTATTTCCTCGTTGCGCTACCCCATTCATGTCGCCAAGGCGGCCGTATCGGTTGATGTGGCCTCTCATGGTCGCATGCTCCTTGGGCTCTGCACGGGGGACCGTCCGATTGAATTCACGCTCTTTGGTCAAGACTTTCATAACCGTGGCGAACGTTTCCGCGATAGCTGGGACATGATTCGTTGCTTAACGAACAAGGATGTCAGCTTCCCGGTCACGAAATCCACTTACTATGGACG
This sequence comes from uncultured Sutterella sp., assembly GCA_905192805.1. Lineage (GTDB taxonomy): Bacteria > Pseudomonadota > Gammaproteobacteria > Burkholderiales > Burkholderiaceae_F > Sutterella. Next base: position 5,425 of record CAJJMF010000142.1, read on the forward strand.
GTTACCTGGCTCAGTGGACGTGACTCCTCATCCCACGCAAACCATTCCGATGATTGCGATTGGTCGTTGCCGCCAGCCAATTCAATGGCTGGCCAACAATGTGGATGCGTGGATCTGGCACGGAGTGGATCCTAGGGATACCCGTAAAATTGTCGATACGCTACAGCGCATGAATCAGCGCGAGACTTGGGTACCGTTTGGTTACGGGAATATGGTCGAGCTCTTAGCCGATGAGTTCGCCCCTGTGGAATTGATTCGCAACGTCTACATTCGTGGTGGGATTCGCTCGCTCGCGGCGTTTTATCGTGAACAAGCCGAGCAAGGGCTCTCTCACGTGATTCTCAACTTCAAGCCCACGACCCTGCCGATGCACTATGTGCTCGATGCCGTGGCGGAATACCTCCTGCCCATCACCAACGATCCGATCGAATAACGTCCCGCGTCGACGTTGGGCCCCAAAAAAAGCGCACGATCAAACGACCGTGCGCTTTGGTTCTCTAGCGATGAACGATTTAGAGACTGGAGCGGCGACCCCAAGGCTGGACCAGCCCGCGGGGGAAGAACGCCTTTGAGCCAGCACTGTGAAGTGTTTGTTGGGGGCGACCATCGCACACCAAGCTGTCACCATTCCAATAATCGGCTTCAACACGCGCAGCAACCACTTCGGCTAAGGCAATCCCAGTGCTCGCGAGTAAACCCATATCCATCACACGGCACTCCAAATGCCCCAGCGCTCCCTCTACCAACGGAGCGCCAATCACCTGAGGCGCTAACTTCTGTAAGTGAGCATACGTGAACTTATCCTCTTCGATTTCACGCAAATGTTTGCCCCCCGCAGCGAGCATTTCGACGCGTAAATTGGTACCAGGCACCGAAATGCCAAATTCACCCGTTTTCAGAATATTGGCTGTGGAATTGTGTGCCAAGTCGAACACGACGATGACCTGACTGGGGTCCATATTAAAGACTGTGTTCCAGGCGTTGGCCATCACGTTGTCACGGCCATCCGGACTCTTGGAGGTCACCAACACCGTGGGACCACCGGTTAATAAGGAATAGGCTTTGTTGAGCGGGATATCAATCAACATGATCTGGGGACTCGAGTATG
>CAJJMF010000143.1 GCA_905192805.1 uncultured Sutterella sp.
GTCGATGGCAAGCAACTCACACTGGCCTGTGGTGGGAGCAATATGAGTTTCGGGGAAACGGACGTCCCCGTGACTGGCACTCGCTGGCACGGCGGGTGACGTGGTAGGGACGGTCGAAAAAAGTGCCTTCCCGAACCCAGATCGCGGATAGCGGATTCGGAAAGGCACGCAACGCCGTGTCAGCGCGAAGGCGGGGATGCCCTCGGGGTGCTACAACGGCTGCTCTAGCAGTGGTTTATGCCCAGGGGGTTTCTTTGGCAGCGGCGGCGCCGGCGATACGACCGTTCACTAAACAGTCTAGGGTGGCGCACGAACCTAAACGCACGGCGCCGTGTACGCCGCCCGTGCTTTCGCCCGCGGCAAAGAGCCCCGGGATGGGTTTATCGGTTTTCACGTCAATCGCGTGCCCATCTAAGCCCGTTTCGATCCCGCCCATCGTATGGTGCACTTTGGGACTCATGATGGAGACGTACCAGGGACCCTCGGCTTCGTTTAAGGGACGAGCTTTCGGGTAGAAATAGCGGCCCATCCGGTCCAGCGCTTTCCCTTCGGCATTGGGTTTGGGATTGGCTAAATCGTCGTTATAGTCTTTGAGCGTCTGACGCAGGGCCTCCAGCGGAATGTGGTAGGCGTTGGCAACGTCAGCAAGCGTTGCGAATTGATGCACGACCTTGCGCTCGAGCATCTTTTCGATGAGCCCCGGGCGACTCACTTTAAGCGTCAGATCCACGGCCCATTGAGGGGCGAGCGCGATACACTGCTCGCCTCGGTTACCCGCGTCGATAATGGCATCGGCACGTACTTTACGGTTCGCCAATTCGTTGATGAAGCGTTTGCCAGTTTTGCAATTAATCCAGACGCCATAGTTCGCTGACGAGCCTTGCGCAAAGTAAAGCGCAATGCCCATGCCTTTTTCTTCGGGCGAATTCCAAGGACCGCATTGAATCCAGTCGGACTGAATCATATTGCAGCCAATGCGGCTCGATTCACGCCAGAGTTCCGAGGTAGCCCCCGGTTGGTTGGTCGTATCAAAGCGAGCGGTTAATTTCGGGTCAAACTTCATGCGGTAGTTCACATCCGCACCAAACCCACCGTGGCAGAGCACAACGGCGCGACGCGCACGAATGTAGCGGGCTTCGCCCGTCGGGGCTTTCGGGAAACTGTAGTTGGGATAGACTTTGAGGCCTTTCACGCGACCGTCCGCATCGCGAATGATTTCGTCCACGTAGGTGCGTAGACGCACTTCCACGCCCAACTTTTTGGCGTAGTCGAGCTGCTTCGTGACAATGCCTGAGCCCGAACCATTTTTAATGACTGCGCAACGCGGCACCGAGTGGCCGCCTTCGGCCGCGACGCGTTCTTGGACGTATTCCACGCCCAACTTGTCCACGGTCCACTGCCAGGTGTCTAAGGCACGGTTTGCCATTAATTTCACTTTTTCGGGGTTATTGAGCCCACCGCCTTCGCGAATAATGTCTTCGGCTAAGAGTTCGGGCGAATCGGTAATGCCCATTTTGAGCTGCATCGGGGTGCGCGGCACGCCAAAAATCCCCCCATTAATAATGGAGTTGCCCCCTGGGGTGCGCATTTTTTCCACGACGAGCACTTTGGCGCCGTCCTCCGCGGCTTGGCACGCTGCAGCGAGTCCGGCAAAGCCCGAGCCCACGACCAGTACGTCAACCGTTTCATCCCATTTTTTGGGCATCGGATCATAGGGTTTGGCTTCGGCAACGTTCGTCAATAAGGTCGTCGCGGTGGCGGCCGCCCCGGTGCTCAAGAGATGGCGTCGTGTCATTGGGGTCATAAGTTCTTTCCTCCTAAGTGTGCTGGGATCACCTACGTCGGTACCGGGCCACGAGCCGTTCAAGGCGTTCCTTCGCGTCAGACAACAACGCTCTGGTATCCCCTTTTTAAGGGAGGCTAGGCACGACGAGGTATAGAAAAAAGTCTACGGTGGGTTTAGTTCTTTTGACCAGAGCAAAACTGCAAGAAGAGCTTGGCAAAAAACCAAGTTAGAAAAAAGTGGGAGGGGTTTAGATAAAATTTTCCTGAAAAATCAGGAATTTTTGCATTGAATTAGGAGTTACCCTGAGGCCCAGTCAACCATCGTGATCGCCCCCTTAGTGCTCGAGGTGAATGGAGACTAATACGTAACATACTAATAAAAGAGTTGCAAAATTTGCAAAACATCTCGTCAGGTGAGTGGAATCTCATGAATTCGCTAGAACGCCTGTGGATAGAGCGAAAAAAGGTCAGGTAGTGGGTTATCTTTTATACACATCCTAATCGTGCGTTTAGGTTAAATGCGGTGTTTATGTTTACTTTACGAGCTATTAAGAAAAAACGAACAGAAAAATACTCCTAAAGAGGTAATTGTTGTCATTTTTTAGGTCTTTATTTTCCCAAACTTCTCTTGTGGATATCACAAGAACAGTCACAAATGCGTTAAAATACTCCCAGCCACTTTTTTGGTGATTTCATTGGCTGGATTTAATAAATGAATGCAACAGACAACATGGCCGTTTGGCGTCTCGTACACCGCATGGCCAAAACCCAAAATTTGACTAAGGCGGCACAAGAAGAAAACCTTGAGCTTTCCGCTGCGTCACGTTTGATGAAGGAGTTTGAAGCGCAATTGGGCGTTTCGATCCTAAACCGCCAAACGCGTCCCGTGATGTTGCGTGAAGAAATCTTGCCTTGGCTCTCTACCATTGAAGACATGCTCAAGGCTCATACATCGTTGATCGAAAGTTTGAGTCCTTCCGCTCCTAAACTCCCGAAGCGCGTCTTCCGTGTGAGTATCCCGGCGAACATTCCCCGCAAAAACTTGGTGGAAGTGGTGGCCGAATACTCCCAAGCGCACCCCGACATTAAGATTGAAGTGTTAGGCGGGGCTGATCACATGGACGTCGTCGAGGGGCGTGTCGAAGCGGCCTACTTGCCGTACCGTCCGCAAACGACGGACCTCATGGTGATTTCGATCATCAAGGGGACGACCTTTATGGTCGCCACGCCCGAATACTTGGAGCGTAATGGCCAGCCTAAGAGCGTGGGGGACTTACATAACCACACGCTCCTATTGCGTAACGGCGACTATTATCCCGTGACGGACCGCTTGATCGGTAAAGAGAGTGTGTTTTTCTTTAACACCGGTATTGAGCGCGGTATTGCCGACGTTTACGGGTGCCCAGGGACCGAGTTTGCCGAACGTCGTCATTTGCCGATTACGAAGCACTTTGCCGCGGATACACTCTCGTGCTTACAAGCTGCGCTTGACGGGGTAGGGATTGCCGTGGACTTATTTGTGGGCTTTTTGGAACCCTATTTACGCAGTGGTCAGTTGGTTCCGATTTTGACCGATTGGCACCGTCCGCTCTGGGACGCCACGCTGGTGACCAAAGACACCTTGATGCAAGATCCGCTCTTTGGTAGTTTTATCCATCAGTTCGTGGAACGCGAACGCATCAAGATCGAGCACTGGCGCACGATCTTTGTCCAGTATGGCGTGGATGCTGACGCGATTGTCCGTCGCGGCCTCTAATCGCAAAATGCCCACACGCACGGTGTGGGCATTCGACCCGAATGTATGCATCCTTCGCTCTTAGCACCGTCCATCCGAAGCCAGCGGTGTCCAAGAGCGGAGGTTTTTTCTTGAGCGCTTAGGAGGCGGTCAAGAGTTTGTCCGGGCGATATATCACGTCTTTAACTTTCACAATGGCGCGTTCCGTGACCAAACGATCGGTTTGCTTTTGACGCACACGGATCTGCGCATTGATCGTCATCCCGCTCATCAACACCGTTTCCCCGGCGACAATCGACTGCAAGAATTTCTTATCTTCCAGACGGGCTTCAAAGCGCATGACCCCATCACTAAAGAGCCAGCCATCGGCTTCCCCATTGAGTTTGACCGAAATCACTTCGAGGATTAAGTCCGTCGTGTGTTCGTTCAAAATAATGCCTTCGTTTAAACGCAAGACCTCACGGTGCTCACGCGTGAGCGTGAGGGTTTTACTGTCTTGGAGAAGTTGAATCCCGTGTACGGCCGGTCGATCGAGCGTCTGTGTGAGGCGCGAAATGAGACTCAAGGTTTCCTCTTGATGAAATAGGGGCACCATGGCGCGATAAAACACCAACACGTCCGTACCACTCACCGAGAGGTTATCCAAGCGCTTTCCCGTTTTCGCGAGTTCAATTAAGCCCGCCAGCCCATCCCAGAGCTTGGGGCGTTCCCGACCTTCGGGCCACGTAAACGTGGTTTCGTCATAATTGGCCGTCACCAAAAAGAGCCCAGGTTTTTCCCCGGCGCGAATCGAGACTTGCGGTTCGACCTTGCGCTCCAACAGGGTTTGGGCCGTGAGGCGGGTTAAATCGACGAGTGCCATCAGCGATTGGGCAACGGCATGGGCCGAAAAATCATGACGCGCTTCCACGCGTTCAAACGCGGGCCCATAAAAGCGAATCGAAAACTGTTCAGTAATCATGGTGTTGTGAAGAAACTTTTGATGTTGGCCTTATTTTAGAGGCGGACGGGTATCGATCACAATCGTTTCATCCTTCTAGAGGCGTTGTGCGCGGGCTCTTTGTTGCTCATACACAACATCGTGACAGGGAGGACTTATTTGGGTGTTTTTTTCGTTCGCCCAAGATAGCGCCCCTGCGCATCGTACTGACGCCCGTTGGCGTCCGTGCGACCCAAATACCGACCGGCTTGATCATAGTGTCGACCGTTAGCGTCGGTGCGTCCTTGGTAACGCCCTTGTTGGTCGTAGTAGCGCGTGGTGTTACCCGACGTGCTTTGCCGACCTTGGTAGCGCCCCTGGGCGTCGTATTGGCGACCGTTCGCTTCGGTGCGTCCTTGATAGCGTCCCTGCGCATCGTAGCGTCGACCACTCTCATCGGTGCGACCGTTATAGCGCCCCTGAGCATCGTAGCGTCGTGACCCCGAGGGTTCATTCCCAAACGGGCTCGCGTTACGCGGGCTGCTCGGTTCATCGTTACCAAAGAGACTCTTGCTATGGGCGAGTTGGGTGGCGCTAAGCCCCGTGCTAATGAGGCCCAACTTTAAGAGTGCATGTCCCACCGTGGAGTCCATTGCTGCTTTGAGCAATAAGCGACGCCGAACACTTTTAAGAATCTGAGCCATGAGTACCTCCACGAACGTTTCTACGGTATATAAAGCCGTATTTTAACGCGTTGTGTTCAGCGAGGCGGTGTTAGCCACCGTTGTTAGCCACTGTTTCGCCGCGGGTAAGGGAGCCGCGCGAGGTCAAGGCGGGCTATTGAGGTAATACGCTGTGGTTCATCAATACGGGCATTCACCATCTCAACTATGCTTTTCTTAGGGCCAAGACGGTGACGTCTAACGCCCCGACTTGGCTAGGTATGGTGGGGGGACACCCCCGAACGTGAACACCTACAGGAGAAGAGCACTATGCCAGCGACTATATTGACTAAGGAAGAATTTAAAAAGCGCTATGGCTCGATGGGCACCACGATTTCGACGGTTTCGCCTTACGAAAATGCGCGTCGAATGCTCGTGTATTGCTTAAAAAAGGAAACCGATCCTGCCAAACGGGCTGAGTTGGAAAAAGCGATTAAAGACCAAGAAGCCTTGATTCGCCGCTTGGGCATTCACTGCTAGGAGGGCGCACCGCACGCCACACACCGTGCAGCGTGAAGGAGCGCCTAATCATCATGCTTTGAGGAGATAACGATGGAAGTCATTGTCATCACGAAAGAAGAAGCGTTGAAGCGTTTTGGTCCGATGGGCACCACGATTTCGACGGTTTCGCCCTACGAAAATGCGCGACGCTCGTTGATTCGTGGGTTAGCACGAGAAACCGATCCCGCCAAACGGGCCGAGTTGGAAAAAGCGATTAAAGACCAAGAAGCCCTGATTCGCCGCTTAGGGATTCACTGCTAGAGGGAAATCCTAGAAAAGCGGAAAGTCCGCCGGGGCTTCAAACGTCATCACCTCGCCCGTTTCGGGGTGGGGGAGCGTGAGCTGCTCGGCATGTAAGCAAAGCCGCGTGGCGCGCGACTCCCCGCGCAACCCTAAGGGACCGTAAAACGGATCCCCGTCAATCGCCTGGCCTAGCCCTGCGGCATGCGCACAGTGCACGCGCAACTGGTGAGTGCGTCCTGTATCCGGGTAAAGCGCCACCACCGTTTTACGTTGCCCACTGGGCATCACCTCGTGGCGCAACACTTCTACCGTGGTTTCGGAGGGTTTTCCCCCTTCGGATTCGGGAAGCACACATTGACGGGGTCGATCCGACTGGTTAAGCGCCAAGGGTAGCACAACGCGCGTATCGCCACCGAGGTATTCGCCACTTAATCGGGCGACATAGCGCTTCATCGCGATCCCTTCACGAAACGTTTCATGGAGCACTTTTTCGGCTTCGGGCGTTTTGGCAAAAAGCATCACGCCCGAGGTGTCCATGTCGAGACGGTGCACCACACGCAGGCGTCGCTCCGCGTTTTCCAAAATCGCTTTAGCGGAGGTTTTCTCCCGAATGCCAGGG
>CAJJMF010000144.1 GCA_905192805.1 uncultured Sutterella sp.
CTATAAGAAAATTTCTTGTTCGGCGAAAATTGACATTCTTATTGAGCGAATACACAAGCATCGGCTCTCTTACTAACCCGACAAAACTTGCTAATACGTTCAAAAGTGAACAACATATAGCCATTGCATCGGAAACTATAAATAAATATATCGGATATTTTGAAGATTCTTTTCTGATATGCAAAGCTATGAGATATGACGTAAAAGGAAAAAAATATATTAGTACGCCAGCAAAATACTATTATACTGATTTAGGACTTCGCAATGCTAAATTAAATTTTAGGCAAATAGAAGAAAATCATATTATGGAAAATGTGCTCTATAACGATTTAATTAGACGTGGTCTTGATGTTGATGTAGGTGTTGTTGAATATAACACAAGAAATGACGCTGGAAAAAGTATAAGAAAATATTTAGAGGTCGATTTCGTTGTCAATAGTTCAAATAAACGATTCTATATTCAATCCGCTTTGACGATCTCAGATCCAGAAAAAAAAGCACAAGAGATTGAGTCCTTAAAACGCATTCCCGATTCATTTAGCAAAATTGTTGTAGTTAAAGATTATTTAACTCCTTGGACTGATGATAACGGAATTACTTATATTGGCATTGAGAATTTTTTGCTGGATGAGAATTTTCTGCGATGAGTGATGACACTCCAAGTTTTGTCACCAATGAACAACGAAAGCGGCGTGACATTTTTGCGTCTTGACGCAGTTTTATCGTCTAGGACGTCACGGTAATCATGAAAAAGCGCAAGCCTTGTGGTGCTTGCGCTTTTAAGGTGTGTGTTTAGGAACGCCTAGTCGGTCTTGTCCAAAGCCTGCAATTTCAGTAAACGTGCAAAGACGCCATCCTGCGCAAGCAGTTCGTCTTGAGTCCCCATCTCGACCAAACGACCGTCTTGTACCACGAAGATACGATCCACGTCACGCATACTCGTTAAGCGATGCGAAATCGTAAAGGTGGTACGCCCCGCGCTTAACGTTTCGAGCGCCTTTTGGATCAGGTACTCGTTTTGTGCGTCAAGCGCACTCATCGCTTCGTCCAGAACCAGGATCGGAGCATCTTTGAGCAAGGCACGGGCAATCGAGAGGCGCTGTTTTTGGCCGCCCGAGAGTAAACTGGCGCCTTCCCCAACGGGGCTATCGAGCCCTTGTGGCAAGCCTTTCACCCAGTCGGTTAACTGCACCGTTTCGAGCACTTCCCAGAGCTGTGCTTCGGTGATGCCCTCTAATCCGTAGACCAAATTGGCACGAAGCGTATCGTTGAGCAGCACGATGTCTTGCGACACAAAAGCAAATTGACGACGTAAGCTCTCCAAGGTGACGGTTTGGGTATCAACGCCGTCGAGCAAAATACGCCCTGAGCTTGGATTCCAAAAGCGCGGGAGAAGATTCACAATCGTGGTTTTCCCGGCGCCCGAATTCCCAACGAGCGCAATGTGCTCGCCGGGCTTCACCGTAAAGTGAATCTGGCGTAGCGCTTCTTTGTCAGTCCCAGGATAAACGAACGAAACATTGTCAAAGCGCACTTCCCCACGAACGCGATCGAGTTCCACCGTGCCGTTATCGGCTTCCGGTTCCGTGTCGAGCAGCGTAAAGACACTCTTGGCGGCCGCAGCAATCGTCGCAAAGGTACCGTTTAGTCCTGCTAAATGCTGGATCGGCCCTTTGACTAAGAGCATCGCGGAGAGAAACGTAATAAATTCCCCAAAGGTCAATCGCCCTTGCTGTGCTTCAAGAAGCGCCACGCCCACAACCACGGCAATCGCGACCATGATCAAGACTTGGGTTAACGGCGTTGAGAGGCTTTGCATACGCATCGCGTTTAACTGTAAACGGCGAATACGCCCACTCACTTTCGCAAAGCGTTCATCTTCGGCATCGTAGGTGCCAGAGATTTTCACCAAGCGTTCACTTTCGTAGGACTCTTCGACGTTACTGATCATGCGGCCAATCTGCATCTGACTTTCGCTTACGATTCGACGCACGTGTCGTGCAATCGTACGGACCATCCAGACCATGGCGGGCGCCACGATAAAGGTCACCAGCGTTAACTGCCAGTTATGCCAAACGAGCACGCCAATGAGGGCGACGACTTGGACCGAGTCACGAATGAGCACAATGGCCGATTGGGCAGCGCCCCCTAAGGCCATGGCCGCTTCGTTGACGAACTTCGAACTCACTAACCCGGTGGAATGCTCCAGATAGCGTTCCGCGGGCCAATGAATGAAGCTCGAAAAGAGCTGGGTGCGCAATTTTTTCAGCACATCTTGACTGATACGCGCCATCAAGTACGCACTCATCACGGTGGAAAGGGCGTACACCATCGTGATCCCAATCAGGGCTAAGGGAGCGGCCCAGAGCACCCAGGCCGCCTCACCTTGGTAGAAACCGACGTCCGTCAGTTTCCCTAAGAGCGTGGCGGTAACGGAGGACGTACTCGCACTGATCACCATAAAGAGCGTCGCAAACACGAGCGTCACTTTGTACTGAGCAAAGTAACGGTAAAGACGTGCCAAATCCGGGTCCATGCGTCGGGTGAGACGTTTGATTAATCCACTCATTGCCCTTCTCCTTGGCGTGGCGTCATCGGGGCTTCAAGCCGCGCATTAAGCGCTGCGCTCTCGGCTCCCCCTTGAAGCGCTCGTAATTGGGCATACACGCCATTATGGGCGAGTAATTCCTCGGGCGAGCCCATTTCGGCAATCACCCCATTTTGCATCGCCACGATCGTCGTAGCGTTTTCAATCGTCGAGAGGCGGTGCGCGACAATAAACGTTGTGCGGCCGCGCATCAGATGCGTGAGCGCGACTTTAATCTTCGCTTCGCTTTCGCTATCCAAGGCGCTCGTCGCTTCGTCCAAAATCAAAATGGGCGCATTTTTCAGTAAGGCACGCGCAATCGAGAGGCGCTGCTTTTGACCCCCCGAGAGTCGGGAGCCGCCCTCACCCACTTTGGTTTCAAGACCGTCAGGAAGACTTTGCACAAAATCATCCAACGCGGCCGCTTTTAAGGCCGCCCAGATTTCCACGTCCGTCGCCCCCGGTGTCCCGTACGTGACGTTGTAGCGAATCGATTCGTCAAAAAGGCGCACGTCTTGCGAGACGATGGCGATGTGCGAACGCAGCGACGCGAGCGTCACGTCCTGGGTATTGATCCCATCGATCGTAATCTCCCCTTCGGTCGGATTCCAAAACCGCGGGATCATATTCACAAGCGAACTCTTGCCTGAGCCCGACAACCCAACGAGGGCGATGCAATCCCCTCGACGCACGCGTAAGGTAAAGTCCTTTACCGCCGGGGTTTTGCTCCCTGGGTAGGTTAACGAGACGTGCTTAAATTCCATGTCGCCTCGCACGGAGCGGAGCACTTCGGTGCCCGTATCCGATTCGGTCGCTTGATCTAAGCTATCAAAAATACTTTCGGCGGCCACATTCATCATCACAAAGCCCGTGTTGACTTCCGTTAGGTTACGTAACGGGGGCATCAAGAGTAACAAGGCCGACAAGAAGGTTACAAACTCACCCAAGGTGAGCGTACCCAAATGCGTCTGATACATCGCGACACTCAAGACAACCGCCACGCCCGACATACTGATGAATTGGGCAATCGGCGAGACCGCCGACATGACTTTGGTCATATCGACCATCATTTTTTGTACGTCTTCGTTTACTTTTTCAAAACGACGGGTTTCTTGCTGGTAGGTATTCGCGAGCTTAATCAAGCGCTGCGACTGATAGGCTTCTTTCACACGCACCAAAATGGACGCGATGGACTCTTGGCAACTCGCCATCACTTTACGCATTTGGCCTTTGACGCGATTGACTAACCAGTAAATGCAGGGCGCCATCGCAATCGTAATCAAAGCTAACTGCCAGTTGTGCCAAAAGAGCACGGCCGAGAGGGCAATCACTTGGCAGGAGTCACGCACGAGTGTAATGACGGATTTGGTGGCGTTCGAAAGGGCCACATTGGCTTCGAGCACGAATTTACTCGCAATCGCGCCCGAGGTTTGCGTCGCGTAGGTGGCGGCCGGCCAACGCAGAAATTGGTGGAAAATCTGCTGGCGCATCGTATGCAAGATCGATTGACTCACTTTGCCGAGCAAATAATTGCTCATAAACATGCTCCCACCGTGCAAAAACGAGATGAGAATGAGACCAATCGGGGCGGCCAGCACGATCCACGCTTCACGTTGGTAAAAACCGATATCGGTTAATTGCCCGAGAAGCGTAGCGATCAGAGAAGACGAGCCCCCCGCCACGAACATACAGAGTACCGCCAAGGCGATCTTGGTTTTATAGGGTAGCAAGTATCCTGTCAGTCGTTTCAAGGAAGGCGTTAAAACGGGTAATTTCATAGCCACTTGTTATTCTTATGGAAACGTCGCTATTGTACCAACTGTTGGGGTGAGCGCGGGCTGTCGATTGCAACCAAATGCCACACCGTCTTGCGGCCTATGCTAGAGCGCTCTAGACTAAGGTGAAAGGCTTTCGTTTCAGGGCAAATCCTCCACTGGCCCCCCTCCCGAGGAGAGCGTCTTTGCGGAACGCGATTTGGCATTTTGGCAACATTCCCACTACAATGGTTGCCTTTCTTTGAGTTCACTTTTACTGTTCTGAGCATCAATGACAACGTTTTTTACCCGCGCTGAATTTGAGCGAGCACCCAAAACCCTATTGCGCGATGGTCGCATCGCCAATGCCAAGGTGTATCGTTTGCAATTGGCCGGTAAAGACTGGACCGTCAAAGACTTCTCCGAACGCCCTTGGTACATTCGTGAAACCATTGGCCACGCGTTAATTTCGCACGAAGTGCGTATGATTAATCGCTTAAAAGGGCTCGATGGGGTCTCGCAACACGCCTTTCAAATTGACCGCTTCGCGATGGCCGCGGAGTTTATGCCCGGCACGAGTATCCAACACTTTGGTAACCATGAGCTCACCCCCGAATTCTTAGAGGCATTTGAAGCGCTCATTCGCCGTATTCACGAGCACCACGTGGTGCATCTCGATTGTCGTGGCTTAGGGAACGTGTTAGTGCGCCCCGATGGGACCCCTGGACTCATCGACTTTCAGTCGGCGCTCTATACACGCTATATGCCCACGTGTTTACGCGAATACTTAGAAGACATCGACAATTCCGCCCCCTTAAAGCGCTGGCAGTTGGGCCACCCCAATTTGATGGGTGAAGACCGTAAAGAAAAATTAAGTCGCATTGAGCAGCTGCGGCGTTGGTGGCCTTTTGAAGGGTATTTTGGGAAAAAGAAGTCGCCCGAAAACGACACCAAAGACGAATCCTGACAATCCCTCCCTCTCCCCTTTGGCGTAGCGCCTCTCACCCTTGGCCTAATCACGCTCACAGAGCCTTTTTGCGCCATATCAAAACGTAGAAACGTTTCTTCGCTCAAGCGTTTTCAAAAGTATCCTTTTTAAGGCAACTTCGATAGGATAGTCTTAACACCTTGTTTTTTATTGGTGCGGGACGCCTTCCTACGGCGCCCGCTTAAGGGTACGAGCGCCGTCTCGTTGCCCATTCTTTAGCCGAACACATCATGACAGACGCATTCACCGAACGAAACGTGTTGACCGCCAATCGCTGGGGCATTGCCCGGGCGCAGACCCGAGGGGGACGCATTGAGTCCCTCACCCCGATTGCCGAAGACCCCTCCCCCTCCCCTTTGATTGATCGTTTAGCGAGTCTCCCCACGAACCCTCAACGCATTAAGCGCCCCGCTGTGCGTCGCTCGTTTTTAACGGACGGCGTCGCGAGTAAGGCGCTTCGAGGCGAAGAAGGCTATGTCGAAGTTGACTGGGAGACGGCCCTCACGCTCGCCGCCCAGCACATTCAGTCCGTTTACCAAACCACCGGGCCGCAGTCCGTTTGGGGGTGGAGCTACGGGTGGATGAATACCGGTCATGTGGAAGGCGTGCGCCCCCTTTTGCAGCGCTTTTTAAACATCATGGGAGGCTTTGTTCCCTGTAAGAATACCTACTCCAACGCGGCCATCACGACGATTCAAACCCATATTGTCGGTGACCGTGATCCGCGTGGTTCCGATTGGGAAAGCGTGTTTGAAGCCTCGGAGCGCGTCGTATTTTGGGGCGCGGATCCGGTGCGCACGAACGATGTGGACTGGTTTACGCCCCTGCATCAAGGGCGTGCAAACGCCTTAAAGCTCAAACACTACCCCCACATTAAAACCTATAGTGTGGCGCCGGTCGTCACCGACACGGCCCGGGCATTGCATTCGGAATCCTTCTTAGTCTTCCCAGGGAGTGATGCCGCGATTCTCGCCGCAATGATCTATGTGCTCATTGAGCGCGACTTGGTGAATTGGGACTTCTTAGCGCGCTGCACGGTGGGTTACGAGGCACTCGTTGACGATATTCTCGGGAAAACCGATGGTATCGCGAAAACGCCCGAATGGGCAGCGGCGATTGCGGGTATTTCCGCCCAGACGATTGTGGACTTGACGCTCGACTTGGCCTCACACCGCA
>CAJJMF010000145.1 GCA_905192805.1 uncultured Sutterella sp.
CATTTTCCATAACAATGCGTTCTGGAATAGATAACTGTTAGCTGCAATTATGCAGGAGGATGTACGGTGTGATTTTCCAAACGAACGAGCCCCACCATCCTTATGAGAAGATCCCGATGAGGAATTTTTTCCGCCTTCAGACTTCATCGAAGCAGCAATACGTTTGCGTTGCAGATCAACATCCAAAATGCGCACTTTCACCACATCCCCGACTTTTACCACTTCATGAGGATCCTTCACAAAGCGATCGGAGAGCTCTGAGAGATGAACTAAAGCGTCTTGGTGCACACCGATATCCACGAAGGCACCAAACTGAGCCACGTTAGTAACCCGGCCCTCTAACATCATGCCCGCTCGTAAATCGGTCATATCATGGACCGACTCATCAAACTGCGCATAGTGGAATTCAGGACGGGGGTCGCGCCCAGGTTTTTCCAATTCCCGAAGAATGTCGACTAACGTCGGCATACCAACCTTTTCGGACACAAAATGACGAAGTTCAACGCGTTTGAGCAAATCAATGTTCCCGATCAGGTCCTCAACGGTGGTGTTGAGTGAATGAGCAATTTGTTCAACGACAGGATACGATTCAGGGTGTACGGCCGTCGCATCCAAGGCATTTTTTCCCTGGTGGATACGCAAAAAGCCAACGGCCTGCTCCCACGACAACTTGCCTACCGTAGGGACGTTCATGATATCGTCGCGAGAGCCAAACAAACCATGGGTCTGACGGTACTCAACAATACGCTTAGCCCGTGAACGCCCTAAACCGACAACACGGCGTAGCAATTCGGCGCTAGCCGTATTAATGTCTACACCCACCGAATTCACACAATCTTCTACTACCACATCCAGTCGTTCACCAAGTTTGTTTTGGTCGACATCATGTTGATATTGCCCCACCCCAATCGATTTGGGCTCAATTTTGACTAATTCTGCCAACGGGTCCTGAAGACGTCGGGCAATGGAAATGGCTCCACGGTATGAAACATCAATATCAGGGAATTCTGCTGCAGCCAATTCAGAAGCAGAATAGACCGACGCACCGGCTTCACTCACGACCACAGCAATCAATTCACGTTCAGGCATCAGTTTAACTAATTCACGTGCCAACGCATCCGTTTCTCGACTGGCGGTCCCATTGCCAATCGCGATCATCTCAACCTGATGTTGCTGAATGAGTTTCGCCAAACTCACGAGCGCTTCACGCCGTTTCATATGGGGCTCAAAAGGGTAAACCACCGCGGTGGTTAACAGTTGTGCCTCTTTCCCTACCACCGCGACTTTGACCCCTGTGCGAATGCCTGGGTCAAGCCCCATGACCACTTTGGCTCCCGCGGGAGCGGCCAATAATAGCGCCTTCAAGTTGGTCCCAAATACTTCGATTGCACGGTCTTCACTTAACTCACGAAGGCGGTTAATCAGCTCGGTTTCTAACGAGGGTTGTAATTTCACTCGCCACGCCCATCGAGCACATTTGAGCAAAAAAGCATCCCCCGCTCGCCCCAAATCCTTGAGCTGAAAATGATCTTGCACGACTTCTTCGAGTCCCACCTCAGGATCCTCTTCTGCTTGAAGTGACAAACCGAGAATATCGGCCTTCATCCCTCGAATCATGGCTAATGCTCGATGTGAGGGAATATGTGAAATGCATTCACTGTAGTCAAAATAGTCTTTGAACTTTATCCCTTCGAGTTCTTTGCTTTCAAGCACATGACTCACAAGGAACCCTCTTGTCCAAAGTTGTTCACGCAACTTCCCTACTAAGTCGGCGTCTTCACTAAACTGTTCAGCCAAAATATCCCGCACACCATCTAAGACAGCATCGAGCGAATTAAAACGCCCCTCGCTCTGGACATAGGCCTGGGCTTCTTGCTCAGGTACGCGTTGCGGCTGAGTGAAAAGTAACGTTGCTAAGGGCTCAAGACCAGCCTCACGTGCCATCTGAGCGCGCGTCATGCGCTTGGGTTTATAGGGAGCATATAAGTCTTCCAAGCGTTGAACGGTCTCCGCTTCCATAATCTGCTGTTCAAGCTCTGGAGTCAATTTCCCCTGCTTTTCAATGCTACTGAGAATACTTTGACGACGCTCCACCAGCATGCGGTAGTACTTGAGTCGCTCTTCGAGGGTACGCAACTGAGTATCGTCCAAACTGCCCGTCACCTCTTTTCGATAACGTGCAATAAAAGGAACGGTTGCCCCTTGATCCAGAAGCTCGACGGCACGTTCGACCTGCCAGGTTTGTGCTTGAATTTCTTTCCCGATGAGGGCTTCAATATGAATTTCTCGGATGGGTTCCATTAAGTGGTTTCCTGATTCACGCTAGTCACAATACTATTAAGCGTAACGCCAGCACTTAAGGCTGGCGTTGACGATTCGAGTGACTTAATTATGCTGTTTTTTTATGAGCTGTGCGAGCAACTGTTCAACCAATTGCTGGTCTTTCACTTGATAGGCTTGTTTGCGTAAATTTTCATAAAGGGGATTTTCATTGCGGGCCTCTTCTTCATAGATAAACCGCACAAACAAGTGTCCAGACTCCGGCTCCTCGATACGCATTAAGAAACTCGACTCAGGGAAGTGCTGTGAGGCTTTCACTTGGCTCACCACGGTGTACTGTTCATCCAACACATCAACATGGTCATCAACCGTAAACTGCTCAAACTTCAAGTGACGGTCGCACTCAAACCCTGTTGGAGTCGTTTTTTGACTCACAATCTCTTCACCCAGCATATGTTCTACAAACTCAGACGGACGTAAGACACTCTCACGCATTTCTGACCAAAGTGCCTCCTTCGTGATCCCATCTTGAGGACCAAAGGACACACGCACAAGGTGTTCATAAAATGTGACAAACATACCGACTATACCTAAAACAAAACAACTAAACCGACTGGCGACGCTTATTGCCCCCCAGATAGGTTTCTAACCAAATACTATACCGAGAGATCACGAAACTGAAGACAAAGTACACTGCCGCAATAAACAGATACCCTTCAATAAAGAAGCCTCGCCACTGCGCATCCCCCAGTGCTAATTTCAACCCCCCCGTTAAGTCCGTCATGGAAACCACAGTCACGAGCGAGGTATCCATAAAACACGAGAGCAAACTATTGATGAAGGCAGGAATCACGGCCACCAACGCCTGAGGCAAAATCACAAACAAGTAAGTTTGTGGGCGACTTAACCCAAGAGATTCGGCTGCAAAAAACTGACCACGCGGAATGGTTTGAATCCCGCCACGAACCGTTTCCGCAATATAAGCTGCTTGGAAGAGAATAATCCCTAACGTTACACGCCAGAAGGGGTCAATACGCACCCCAGCAGGCAATAACAAGGGGAAAATAAACGTCGACACAAACAGGACCGTAATTAACGGAATACCGCGAACCAACTCGATATAACCTGTTGCTGCTCCCGACACAATGGGCATAGAGCTACGACGAGCAATGGCGAGCAAAATCCCTAGAGGAATGGACAATCCCATCCCGAAAAGTGTTAGAACCACCGTTAATGGAAGACCACCCCACAAATCGGTAGTGACGCGTGTGAGTCCAAACACGCCACCAAACAGGAGCGCAAAAAAGGCGAACAAATTCACCAACCATCCATAGAGCAGATAGGTTGAATAGGGCTTATGCCAGAGCGACGGTACCGCTGTCGCTGCAAGGCCTGCCACAATGAGTGCCGTAGCTAATGCAGGACGCCACTGTTCTTCGTAGGGATAGCGACCAAACAGAATCAGTCGCCACTTTTCTTGCACAAACCCCCAGCAGGCGCCACTCGTCTGGCGACATGCTTCCAAATCATTGCTCCAAACCGCATCAATCACGGCCCAACGCATGAAGGAGACGACGACCCAAGTAATCAGCAACGCCACTAATACAGTTAATACACTGGCGCCGGGGGAGTAGAAAAACTTGCGACGAATACGCTCACCCCAGGTGCCACTAAACGACGATTGAACCATTTGCATGACCGTGTTCCTTATTGAGGTGCTCGCATAACGCGTGCATTTAAAGCGTTCATCACTACCGAGATAATCAAATTCAACGCCAAGTACACCAACATGATGATGCAGATAACTTCGAGAGCTTGGGCACTCACATTAATCGTTGTGTTCCCAATACTCACCAGATCAGGGTACCCCACGACAACCGCTAACGAGGAGTTTTTCGTCAGGTTCATGTATTGACTCGCCAGGGGAGGAATCACTAAACGCATCGATTGCGGGAAAATCACGTAGCTCACTGTTTCGGTTCGGGTGAGCCCCAAAGCCAACCCCGCATCCCATTGCTGGGGACGCACTGCTAAGACACCTGCACGCACGATCTCGGCGATACTGGCCGAAGTAAAAAGCGTCAAACCAAGCCAAAGCGCCAAAAATTCGGGTGTCAACTGTGCACCGCCGCTTAAGGCAAAGCGCGTTTGTTCCGGATGGTCCCAACCCGTAACCATGCCAAAACCGACCCACACTAAGATTCCTACAACGGCAAAAACGAATAGCCCCCATAACGATGCCATCAAATTGGTCATGCGCTTGGTTAACACACGATAAGTAACAAAGGCACCGAGAATACCTATCAACACAGCGCTCAAAAGTGACCAGAGGTTTTCCAAGGGATGAGCATACTGTAAGCCCCCCTTATAAAGGTAGACCCAATTACCAATATGCCAAGCCTCCCGAGCACTCGGAAGTAATTCCGTTAACGTTAAATAGACGGCTAACAGCAATACCAGCAAAGGAATATTACGGTAGGCCTCCACATGCCCTGCCCCTAAAAACTTGAGCATCGGGTGACGTGATAGACGCATCAAACCGACCATAACACCCAACAGAGTAGCCGTCACGATGCTGTAACACGAGATCTTCAAAGTATTCAAAATCCCGACAACAAACCCCTTCCACATGGGATCACTACTCGTGAAGTGAATCGCGGTCTCGCCCACGTCAAACCCTGTCGGGTTAAAGATAAACGCAAAGCCACTACGAATGTGGCGTGCACTAAGATTCTCTGAGACATTCATCACTGCCGCAGAGAGCAAGGCAAATAAAATTAAAAGTAGCAGGGCTTGAATGGTATAGTCTCGACGGCGCTTTGCTGCCAGTCGTTCTTTCCAAGCATCATCACCCTCGATGCCAAAAGCGTTCTTCGATAACATTCACTCACCACTTCACGGAGTAATGTTGATCAGCCTAGTGGGGGCTTCACAATGAGGTTAGGGGACTGTTGGTTGCCCCCCTACAGCACTAGGGAGCAGCCTAAAGAATATAGCCATCAATAATAACAAAGGCTCCCAGAGAAAAACCTTGGGAGCCCCTGATAAATTTCAGTCGCTAGGCTTTTACGATTAGCGGATCGGCTGGGCGTACATCAAACCACCCTGCGTCCACAGCTTGTTCAAGCCGCGGGGCAACTTCAACGAAGATTTCGGGCCGAAATACTTTTCCCAAGATTCACCGTAGTTACCCACTTGCTTCACGATGCGATACGACCATTCCTTGTCCAAGCCAAGACCACGGCCCATGTCATCCCCAGCGCCTAAGAGACGCAAGACATTGGGATTGGTGCTCGTTTTGCGCAATTCATCGGCATTGGCCTTGGTGATCCCCAATTCTTCAGCTTCGATAAGGGTCGTAAGACTCCAACGAACAATCTGGAACCACTGGTCATCACCCTGACGAACCGCTGGCCCTAAAGGTTCCTTAGAAATCACTTCCGAGAGAATTTCATATTTGTCAGGATTCTGAGCATTCGTCAACATCCCAGCCAAGTCAGACTGGTCCGTCGTGTAAGCCTGACAACGACCCGAAAGGAAGGCGCTCTGAATCGCTTCTGTCGTATCGGACACCACAGCCTTGTACTTTAAGCCGTGAGAGCGGAAATAGTCAGCCAACGTTTTTTCGGTAGAGGTACCCGATTGAATACAAATCGAAGCGCCATCTAACTCTTTGATACTCTTAATCCCAAACTCCTTGGGAACGATAAAGCCTTGACCATCATAGTAGGACGTGGCGACGAACATCGCACCTTGGGTGGTGTCGCGGGTCATCGTCCATGTTGTGTTGCGTGCTAAAACGTCAATTTCGCCCGACTGCAAAGCGGTAAAACGTTGAGAAGAGCTCAACGGAACGAATTTCACTTTTTTAGCATCACCTAAAACCGCAGCGGCAACACTACGGCAAATATTCACATCAAGACCTTCCCAATTGCCCTGGCTATCAGCGCTCCCAAAGCCCGGGGCTGCAGTATTCACACCGCAGATCACGTAATCACGCTTTTTGACCGCGTCAACCGTGACACCTGCCATTGCAGGAGCTGCAACAACCCCAGCAGAAACCAACGCTAACGCAGCTAAAAGTTTTGTGTTTGCCATTTCTTTTAAATCCTTCAAATGGTGATGCTGTAAGAATGGATTGTGCTCATCATGTTTTTGATAGAGCATGAATTTGAATTAAAACGTAATCTCGTCTTGCTGTAAAGGACTCCGGGTGAGTCAATA
>CAJJMF010000146.1 GCA_905192805.1 uncultured Sutterella sp.
GATTTATCGTAGAAATATTGGCGATTTGTTAGAGTACGCTATGCGTCAGCCCTGGGGATTTCCGCCCCAGTAGGGGCACGAGTTTCATGGGTAGTTACACGCCCAGCTATACTACGGCTTCAACAGGCACGATCGAAGCCACGGGTAATAAAGTGATTGTGCAAGGTGGGACTGGAAATTCTATTAATCTTTACGGGGGTCGTCTCGACAGTAAAGCCATCTCCCACACGTTAACGGGTAATACGGCCACTCTTTCGGGAGGCACCTGGACGTTCATTTCTCAGGTTGTCGGTGCCTATTCGAAGGGGGCGATCAATGGTGTTACGGCCAGCAACAATAAAGTAGAAATCACGGGTGGCACTGTGACTAGCCCTATTTTTACGGTCTATGGGGCTTACATTACCGGCCTTGAAACGCCTACGAACGACACTCAAGACGTCGTGGCTAAAAATAATGAACTGGTCTTAAAAAGCAACGTCCGCGTGAGCACTGCTGCCGCCGCGTATGCGACGGGAGCGGACCTGAGTAAGACCAAACTTATGCTTACGGATAATAAAGTGACCATTGGTGCAGAGGCTGATCTTACGCAGACATCTCTGTATGGGGCACTTGCGCCTACGACCAAACTTACCAGCGCTTTGCGTGCGGATATCTTTACGGGTAACACATTGGTCGTGGATAACTACACGGGTACGGGCAAACTCAATAAGATCGCCAACTTTGAAAAGTTTGAATTCGTGCTCCCTGAGAGTCATGTGGTCAATGATAGTGTTGCACTTCAAACCGTGAACCTGTCTTTGCTTAGCCCGACGAATCCTGAGCAACGTGCACGGATTGAATCCGTGAGCTTCTTGGGCGCGCCGCGCGTACTGAAGGCGGGCGATCATGTGAACCTGATTAACGCCGATACGATTACCGGGAGGTTAGCCAATGAAAACCAACGCTTGATCGTTGACCAAGGGGTGACCGTTAGCACCCGTACCTTGGTACGTCAGGAAACGAACCAAATCTATTTGGAAGTGGAGAAAGCCTCCACCAACGGTGGTTTAGGTGGAACGCGTCCCACGACGCCGACAACGCAACCTTCAACCGAAGATACTTCCAACACTGACGAAACCCCGGATACGAGTGTCACCTCGGATACGCCCGCAAGCGACAATACAGTGGCTACGACGGAAACGACGGAAAACACTACGCCCAATACCGAGGTGGCTTCGAACGAACCCGTTTCCCAGGTGAAGTCTGTGGCCAAAACCTTCAGTGAAGGCTATTTAGCCGGGGCGCTCGCTAGCGTTCGTGCGGGTGACTTGGTGGCTGGTCAAGCGATGACGGAAGCCAAACTCGTCAAAGAACGTTTTGCCCGTTGGAAGGGCTTTGGGGTTGCTTCGGGTATCCGCGGTAAGTACCGTACTGGTTCGCATATCGACACGAAAGATACGTCACTCGTGGCAGGGCTTTTACGTGGCGTGCAATTCGATACGGCTAACTTGACGCTCGGTGTGTTCTTTGAAGCGGGTCGCAGTCGCTATGACACCCACAACGATGTCAGTGAAGGTGGCCACGGTCGTGGTACGGTGGATTACACCGGTGGTGGTGCTCTCGTACGCTTAGATGCTCACAATGGGCTTTATGCGGAAGCGAGCGTCCGTGCGGGTAACGCTCGCAATGAGTTTGACAGTAGCTTGGTGGATGCGTTAGGTCGCACCTCGTCTTACAAAGTCCAATCGAACTACTTTGGCTTCCACGTGGGGGCTGGCTACGAATGGCAATTGAACGATAAGTTGGGTGGTGAAGTCTATGCGAAATACCTCTTCACCCGACTCGATGGTGACGATGTGACGACCACGACGGGCGACCTACTCGCCTTTGATAGTGTCACCTCGCAGCGCTTGCGTGTGGGTGGACGTGTCGCCTATCAAATGTCGGAACGCTTAACGCCTTATGTGGGTTTAGGCGTGGAACGTGAGTTCAGTGCTAAGAGCAAAGCGACGGCCTTTGAATTGCCGATCAGTGCACCCTCGTTGACCGGCACCTCGGGGATGGCCGAAGTGGGCTTGAAACTGCTTGAACCCAAGGGACAATACGGCTGGTCTGCCGATGTGAACCTGCGCGGGTACTTTGGTACACGTCAGGAAATCGGTGGCAATGTCCGCATTGGTTATAAGTTCTAATTTGCACGCGTGAGGAATTCCTGTGGCCTCGCGCCACAGGACGACCCATACCTTTCCTAAGGATACGATGATACCGATAGCGTTCGTCGTATCCTTTTTTCTCGGTCCCGATCCGATATTTAAACGTTTTTCTCACACTAGGCTGCGAAGCACTGGTGTAGCTACTCTCCCAGTCACTTAGCCTGTTTCCCACTTAACTTCAAGTTAATTTATTCTGATTGCAGGATATTAAATCAATTTCTATTTAGTGGATTGAGTCGCTGTTATTAATTTTTCACGAAATTTCTTGATTTTTATTTGTTGATGTGAAAAAATGACAAACAATGATTGAATTCCTTGCGAGACAATGATCTCGCGGTTATGTTTCTTTTACACTATTTTTAAAATATATCATAGGTAATATATAAGAACAGCATAAATTCTCTACTAATAAATACATAAAAACTAATCGACATCATATTAGACCTGTTGCTTACTTATTTAATGATTTCGGAGGTCAAAAATGAGCAGGATTGTATCCTCTGCTTCTACACGCCCCTATTCTCGTCAACGTGTCTCTCGTCCGTCTTTTTTAAGAACGTCCCTTTCGCTCGCGATTCTCTCGACGTTTTCCTGCGTTTCGTTCAGTGCCTATGCACTCGAATTGAACGCGGACACCAAAACCGTAACGGTCACTGAGCCTCACACTATCGTCCTCGTGTCTGGTCCCGATCGCTCTACTTCTACTAATGTACCCATCAAACACGGGCGTCTTTTTAGCAATGTGGAATTGGCTGGTCCTGACGGGGCGGATACGTCTGCTACCCCAGCGGCGAGTGCCACTGAGGCGAGTGGCTATACACTCGACATCCAAAATGTCATCACGTGTCCAAAGTTTGCCACCGAATCCCAGTGTCCTGTGGGTGCTGCGCGACTCGAGCATAATGGGTTGATTGCGGCCACGACGAATAACAATACCCTTCGCTTAAGTGGAAGCGGCGGCTTTAACGATCCCGATGGTTTTAAGGGCGCCCAGACTTACGCGAGCTTCATCGATATTACTGATAAAACCAATACCAGCGACATTGCTGGCACGGCCACCGCTCAAGGCAACCGCGTCATCGTTGAAAATACCAATTCCTCCGACATGCTTGCCTTGTCGGCAGCTCGTATTTTCGCCAAGTCTTCAGGGGCACAAACCGGGACGATCGATGCCAAACTACTCAACAATACGGTAGAAATTAAGGACGGCTCATGGCACATACGCAACGGCACCATCAGTGCCACTGAGGCGTCTGTCTATAGTAAAAACGCCGTAGCCGTTTCGGTGTTATCCGAAAACAACTCCGTAACGATTGAGAACATCAATCTTACAGCTGATCTTTTGGCATATCCGACCTCTAGCACTCGCTTAGTTTCGGGCCTTTACGGCACCCAAATCGGTGGGTGGAGCGGTGATACTGGGACCTCGAATCTAGTCGCTCGCGCTAACCAAGTTACCATCAACGACGGTACGTTTGATACGTTGATGGATGGGATTATTGGCGCGGTGATTGGGTATGGAAAAACGACCAAAGAGGTCACGTCCGAAAACAACGTCGTCATCATTAATGGAGGAACCTTCACGGATGTTGTTAATGTCTATGGCACGAATACAGGCGCTGGGCTCACCAGCACGACCGTAACGGGAAATAAGGTCTTGCTCACGGAAAAAGGTGGTGGTACGTATCAGGTTCGCCAGAGTTCAGCCTACCCTGGCTTTTATGGTGCCTTCGTCTGGGGATCTGCCACTGCAACTCGCGGGCCTATCACAGCAACGAGCAATGAGGTCACGGTAAAAAACGGGGCATCTAAAGAAACCAGTTTATTTGGGACGTTCGTCAGTGCAAAGTCCACTGAGCAACATCTCAATGAGAACAAGGTGAGTTTAGAGGGTGGCCAATGGGAACATATTTCGTCACTCATCGGGGCCTATTCTTCTCTGACGCTCGATAAGGTGGAAGCTAGCCGAAATAAGGTTCAGATCACAGGGGGCACCGTAACGAACCCGATTACAACCGTCATCGGGGCCATGGTCGGGAGTTTGGGGACGCCGAGTGGGGAAACCCAGGATGTCACCGCACAAGGTAACGAAGTGCTCATTAAGGCAAATGTCCCGGTAGGTTTGGTGGCTGGGGCCTATGCCAATAGCTCCGACCTCAGTAAGTCCAATCTCACCTTGACAGACAATAAGGTGACGTTGAGCGCAGCTCCCCAATTAGACAATACCAAACTTTATGGGGCGCTCGTCCCCACTTTGGGTCTTTCGAGTGCAGCCAGCGCCGATGTTTTCACGGGTAACACATTAGTCGTGGATAACTACACGGGTACGGGCAAACTCAATACCATCGCGAACTTTGAAAATTATGAGTTCATGCTGCCAGCCACCCACGTGGTTAACGAAAGTATTGCCCTCAAGACCGCCACCCTCTCCTTGGATAATCCGACGAACTCTGAGCAACATGCCTGGATTCAATCGGTAGGTCTCTATGGCGAACCCCGTGTCTTAAAGGCGGGTGACAAGATCTACTTAATTGAAGCCGATACGATCAATGGCACCTTGGCCAACAAAGACTATACGTTGATGGTGGATCAAGGGGTGACCGTGCGCACCCGCACCTTCGTGCGTCAGGAAACGAACCAAATCTATTTGGAAGTCGATAAACCGCGTACCAATGGTGGACTGGGCGGTGGCGTGCGTCCCACTACCCCCACTACCCCGACTGATACCGCTACACCGACTGAACCGACAGGAACGTCTGACAATTCAGGTGAGGTTTCCGAAGTGAAGCCTGTCGCTAAAACCTTCAGTGAAGGCTATTTGGCAGGAGCTCTCGCCGGTGTTCGCGCGGGTGACTTGGTGGCTGGTCAAGCCATGACGGAAGCCAAACTTGTCAAAGAGCGCTTTGCCCGTTGGAAGGGTTTTGGGATTGCCTCAGGGATTCGTGGCAAATACCGCACGGGTTCGCATATCGACACGAAGGACACCTCACTCATTGCGGGTCTCTTGCGCGGTGTGCAATTTGATGCCGCAAACTTAACGCTTGGAGTCTTCTTTGAAGCGGGTCGTAGTCGCTATGACACCCACAACGATGTCACAGAAGGCGGTCACGGTCGTGGTACGGTGGATTACACTGGTGGCGGTGCTCTCGTGCGCTTAGATGCTCACAATGGGCTTTACGCCGAAGCGAGCGTTCGTGCGGGTAACGCTCGCAATGAGTTTGACAGTAGCTTGGTGGACGCCTTAGGTCGCACGTCGTCCTACAAAGTCCATTCGAACTACTTTGGCTTCCACGTGGGGGCTGGCTACGAATGGCAATTGAACGATAAGTTGGGTGGTGAAGTCTATGCGAAATACCTCTTCACCCGACTCGATGGTGACGATGTGACGACCACGACGGGCGACCTACTCGCCTTTGATAGTGTCACCTCGCAGCGCTTGCGTGTGGGTGGACGTGTCGCCTATCAAATGTCGGAACGCTTAACGCCTTATGTGGGTTTAGGCGTGGAACGTGAGTTCAGCGCTAAGAGCAAAGCGACGGCCTTTGAACTGCCGATCAGTGCGCCTTCGTTGACGGGCACCTCGGGGATGGCCGAAGTGGGCTTAAAGCTGCTTGAACCCAAGGGACAATACGGCTGGTCTGCTGATGTGAACCTGCGCGGGTACTTTGGTACACGTCAAGAAATCGGCGGCAATGTCCGCGTGGGCTACAAGTTCTAAGCGTTTTGCGATGGCTGGCGTAGACGATGGACATCCCTACGCCAGCCGATCGACACGTTGAAGCGACAAGGACACGTTCGTTTGAGCATGTCCTTTTTTATTAGGAACGCGTGGGAGGCTTTCGTTTCCTTTTCAGGATCGATGCGATGCGTTTGTGAGAACGACTGCCTGATGGTGAGCCCCTTAAACTTCGCGTTTTCCCGTCTAGGCACATCAACCGCAATGTTCTAGACTCTGAAGATACGTTCACGGTTCGAACTACTTCGCATCCTTTTTCCGTTGCACTAGGCTTCTCTTTCACTCGACTTGAACCTGATGCCGTGGCAACCCCATCAATCACTTAGGATTCTTCATGAGTACACTCGACACTTTCCAGTCGCTCTTTGATCAGCGTGAATACGACGCGTTGCTCGCTACTTTTGACGCGTTACCTGAAAAGGAAAAAACGGACGACGTCCTCTATTACGTGGCGTCCACCTTGTTGGCCCAGTTTTTAGAAGATCCGATGGGGCCGCGGGACGGCTTGCGTACAGCGGTCGATATCT
>CAJJMF010000147.1 GCA_905192805.1 uncultured Sutterella sp.
TGATCCTCACTATCGGGATGGGGGTTGTGGCTCTCGGGTTGGTTTTTGCCCTCGTTTTTTGCCGCGTGCGTGATCCCCAATAAAGCGAAGGTCGCCACATGGGCGACCTTCGTGAACCCTGTCGGTTATTGCACCGGATGGACTAAATCCAAACGGTCCGTACAGAGGCCATCCACGCCCATACGGAAAAGCTCGGCAACGCGCTTAGGATCGTTCACGGTGTAACAGAAGATCCAACGGCCCATGGCGTGCACTTCATCAATGAGCGCCTGCGTCAAGCGGGTGTGGTTGCAGTGCAAGGCAACGCAGTCAATTTCGTCTAAGAGTTCACGCCAATTATCGGGCATCACATCGACTAATAAACCGCGCGGCAAATTCGGAGCGGTCTCTTTGGCCCCGCGTAAGGCATCGGGTTTAAAGGAGGAAAAGAGAGGCGCTTGCGGGACAATCCCGCCTGCCTGAGCGCCGCCCTCGCGAATGAGGTCCGCATAGAGTTCCGTGGTCAACTTTCCGACCACTTCCCCCGTTTCTCGTTCAAAGCCAGGCGCCGGTTTAATTTCAATGTTGAGCCACACATCGTTGGCACGACACCAACGAACGGCTTGTTCAAAGCCCGCCGGCGGTTCCCCTGCATAAAAGGGGCTGTACCAACGACCGGCGTCGAGTTGGCGAATTTCGGCCGCGGTGAGTTCGGGGACGCTACGGGTATCGGCAATGGTTCGCCCGAATTTTGGGTCGTGCATCAAAATCGCAACGCCATCTTTAGTGAGCATGGCATCGGTTTCAAAGGCATGGTAGCCGTGTTGTAATCCCACACGGAACCCAGCCAAGGTGTTTTCGGGAGCCATGGTGCCAGCTCCACGATGGGCCACAATTTTTTTATAAGGCCAAGCGGTTTTCATGCTCATTGCCTTTGAACTCCTCGGAAGAAAAAAAGAGAATGGGCACATTTTAGTCCTACGCACTGAAAAACGGAATGTGTTCGAGGTGCAGAAAGGTAACACTTATCCCTAAGGTATAGTGTGTAGATGAATGATAACCATGTGATAAATAACAAAAATCGTTTGCAATAAGCAGTTTTCCTTATTTTGCAATCTCTTCCTAAGTATGTTGAAATACGCTCTAGGCGTGGGAGAGCAAGCCTTAGGTTTAAGACGTTAGGGTTGGCCGAGACGATAAACCGATACGAGGCGTCTTCAGAGGAGATGAGGGCTTCGTTAGGCCTCCCACGATGTACAGTTATTATCAATAAGGAACCAATCATGATTCAACGTCGTGTTCTACTAAGTGCAATGGGTATTGTGTCAATGGCAACCCTCACTGGTTTTGCACTGCCCAGCTTTGCGGCCTTGCCCAAAGGCGAAGGTAGCCATCCAATTCACTTAGTGGTTCCTTATCCGCCGGGAGGTCCCTTGGATGTGTCGGCTCGTGCGATTGCGGATGCTGTCAAGGACCAATTGGGGAGCGTGATTGTGGATAACCGTCCGGGTGCGGGCGGTGGTGTCGGTATGGGCTACGCAGCCCGTCAGCCCGGTGACGGGTTCACCTGGGTCGTGGGGGCAGTGGCAACGCATGCCATTAACCCGCATCTCTACAAGTCCATCCCCTACGATCCTGTCAAGGACTTTAAGCCCTTAACCCTTATCGCCCATGTGCCGAATGTGCTCGTGGTGACGCCCGAATTCATCGCCAAGACAGGCGTGAAAACGGTCGCCGATTTGATTCAGTACGCTAAGGCTAACCCTGGCAAACTCAATTACGCCTCGGGTGGCAATGGCTCGGCGGGCCACATGGCGGGCGAATGGTTAAAGAACTCGCAGTCGATCGATATGGTGCATGTGCCCTTTAACGGGGCTGCTCCCGCCCGTATGTCGGTCTTGGCGGGGCAGACCGATTTGATTTTCGATAACTTGGCGAGCTGCTTACCCAATATTGAAGCTGGTAAGTTAGTCGCGTTAGCGGTCACCACGACGATGCGTACCCCCTCGCTTCCCAATACCCCGACCATGGAAGAAGCGGGTGTGAAGGACTTTGATATTTCCACGTGGTACGGTCTCTTTGTTCCGGCCTCGACACCCGACGATGTGGTGAAAGGTCTCAATGAAGTCGTGACCACCGCGCTCAAATCCAAAGACTTGAATGAACGTTTGGCGAAATTGGGTGGACTCGTGAGTCCGACCACACCGGAAGCCTTTGGCAAATTGGTCGAGTCGGAAAGTGCGAAATACGCAAAGCTCGTGAAACTCTCGGGCGCCAAAGTCGATTAATTTGAACGCATTTATCGGTTAAATCTCAACAAGGCCCCGAGGAATCGGGGCTTTGGGCTATCCGTGGCCTACCGATGAATGAAGCAATAGCCAAAAGGATTGCTATGCAAATTAAACATGAGAAAGATTTCTGGTCAGGTATCTTATTCATCCTTATTGGACTCTTGGCAGTCATCTTTGCTCAAGAAAATAGTATGGGAACGCTCTCGCGTATGGGACCCGCCTACTTTCCTACGATCTTAGGCGTGGGTCTTGTGCTCTTGGGGTTAGTGATTTCGGTTCGTGCCTTGGTCGTGAAACCCAAGCCCGGTGAAAGTTACCGACTCGAACCCGTGCATTGGGGGGTGTTACTCTTTGTCCTCGGCGGTGTGGCGTGTTTTGCGCTGGCTCTGTTGAGTTTAGGGCTCATTATTGCGCTCGCGTTAATGATTGCCGTGGCGTCGTTGGCCTCGCCTTTGTCGCGTCGACGTGAGGTCGGTATTTTGATTATTGTCCTCTGTGCGGTGTGCTGGGGTGTCTTTGTATACGGGCTAGGTTTTCAGGTTCCCGTATTACCCACCTTTTTATAACGCGGAGTCATCATGGAATTACTCAACAACCTGATTCTGGGCTTTGAGAACGCGGTTACTCTGCAAAACCTCCTCTACTGTTTTGTTGGGGTGTCGGTGGGTACCCTCATTGGGGTGCTTCCTGGGATGGGGCCGGTCGCCACGGTTGCCATGCTCTTACCCATTACGTATTCGCTCGATCCCTCGGCCGCACTCATTATGTTGGCGGGGATCTACTATGGGGCACAATACGGTGGCTCAACAACGGCAGTGCTCGTCAATATTCCGGGCGAAGCCGCTGCAGTCGTGACGTGTTTAGACGGTCATCAAATGGCCAAACGAGGCCGTGCCGGGGCTGCCCTCGGGATTGCGGCCATCGGGAGTTTTATTGCGGGGTGTTTTGCGACCGTATTGATTGCGGCCTTTGCTCCGCCCCTTACCCAATTGGCGTTTAAATTTGGCCCGGCCGAATACTTTAGTTTGATGGTTTTGGGGCTCGTGAGTGCCGTGGTACTGGCTAACGGGGACTTACTCAAAGCCATTGCAATGATTTTCTTGGGGCTACTGTTGGGCCTTGTGGGAACGGACATTAATTCTGGCGCCATGCGCTACACCTTTGGTGTGGGGGAATTGATGGAAGGGCTAGACTTCGTCGCCCTCTCCATGGGGATTTATGGGTTTGCCGAAATCATGCGCAATTTGGAAATTACCCAATCGCGTTCACTGGTTCCGGGAAAAGTGGGCACGGTCTTACCCACCAAGGAGGACTTAAAGGCCTCTGCGGGTCCCATTGCACGCGGCACCTTACTGGGGTCCTTTTTAGGAATTTTGCCGGGGGGCGGTGCATTACTCTCGAGTTTTGCTTCCTACACCTTGGAGAAAAAATTGGGAGGCGCTCACGCCAAGCCTGCCTTTGGGGAAGGGAATATTCGTGGGGTCGCCGGGCCCGAAAGTGCCAATAATGCGGGCGCTCAAACGAGCTTTATTCCGATGCTCACGTTAGGGATTCCTTCGAACGCCGTGATGGCATTGATGATCGGAGCGATGATGATTCATAACATCACGCCCGGCCCTCAAGTGATGACTCAAGATCCGGGGCTCTTCTGGGGGTTGATTGTGTCGATGTGGATTGGCAATTTAATCCTCATCATCTTGAATTTGCCCTTGATTGGTCTCTGGGTGCAGTTACTCAAAGTTCCGTACCGTTGGCTTTATCCAGCGATTCTGTGTTTTTGCTGCATCGGGGTCTATTCGATCAGCAACAACGTGTTCCAGATCTGGATGACGATTGGCTTTGGGGTGCTCGGTTACCTCTTTTACAAACTAGACTGTGAAGCCGCGCCGCTCATCTTAGGGTTTATTTTGGGCCCCATGATGGAAGAACATATGCGCCGAGCGCTGCTCCTTTCACGCGGGGATTTGACGGTGTTTTTCACCAGCCCCATTTCGGCCGTACTGCTACTGATTGCAGCGATCCTGTTACTCTTAGTGCTGCTGCCTGCGGTTAAGAGTGGTCGAGAAAAAGCGTTCCAAGAGGATTAACGCGGACTCCAAGGACGAACGAACAAAAAGGGCTCTTCACGGGATGAAGAGCCCTTTTGCTAATGGGTGTCGCTATTTGAGGAGCACAGCGTTGGTGCCCGCCGTGCGTCCAAAGACCATGACATCCGCAATGGCATTCCCTCCAAGACGGTTGGAGCCATGGATGCCGCCAGTGACTTCCCCAGCGGCATAGAGCCCTGGGATTACTTCCCCTTTGGTGTTGAGTACTTGGGCACGCTCATTGATGCGTAAGCCTCCCATCGTGTGATGCACGGTGGGGACTTTTTTCGCCGCATACCACGGGCCTTCAGTCATCGGGCGGTCATCCTTGTTATTGGCGACAAACCCTAAAGCGTCAGGGAGTTTGGTATCGACCGCGTGATTGTAGGCATCGACACTGGCTTTTAGTTTGGCAGGATCCATGTGGGTCTTCTGAGCCAACTCCTCGAGCGTACCGGCTTCAACTACGGCCCCCATCGCGACCATGTTTCGAATCGTCGAACCGTTCGCGTCGACAAAGTCACGTGAGGGATAGCGTAGATGATTCACAATGATCCAATACTGCGCCCCTTTCTGCGCAAAGATGGCTTTGGCGAGCACATCACGTGCTGCGCCTTCGTTAACAAAACGCTCCCCATCGGTATTCACAAAAATACGGTTACGACCCGAGGTGCGTAAATGTTCCATCAACCCAGTTCCCGGGGTACCACAGGGGTGCAATTGAATATCGTCGAGTCCGACGACAGCGGCCCCCCGTTTTTCCGCCAAGGTTAGCCCCTCGCCTTGCGCGGCTTTGGCTAAATTGGTGGTACCAATGCGGTGATCCAAGGGGACGTCTTTCCAGACCCCCGTGTTCACTTTTTGGCGTAACGGCACGTTCGCCCCGAACCCACCCGTGGCAATAATCACGCCGTGGGAGGCGTGAGCGTTAATCGTACGCCCAAAGTTTTTGGCAACGACTCCCGTGATACGCCCTTTGTTTTCGACGAGATCGATCACTTGGGCGTCGGTAATCACTTCAATATCGCCGTGGGTTTGGGCAATGCGCTCTTCGAATGCGCGAATGTAGGTGTTCCCCGAGGGCGTGCTCGGATAGTGACTGCGTTGCCAAAGGGCACCCGTCGCCGTACCCATTTCGTCCTTAAAGTGCACCCCTTCCATTTCTAACCAGTGCACGGCATCGAGTGCCCCTTTGGTGAGGTGACGCACTAATACCGGATCACCTTTATCGTGACCGCCGTGGAGCGTCTGTTCGGTGAAGTGGCGAATGGAATCGTCAATGCCCATTTTGCCTTGGCGTTCAGGATCGGGCGCATTTAAGGCGCCTTCACTCACATTCGTGGAGCCGCCTAAGAAACCGAGTTTTTCCAAAACGAGGACTTTTCGGGCTCCCGCTTC
This sequence comes from uncultured Sutterella sp., assembly GCA_905192805.1. Taxonomy (GTDB): domain Bacteria; phylum Pseudomonadota; class Gammaproteobacteria; order Burkholderiales; family Burkholderiaceae_F; genus Sutterella. The sequence goes on from CAJJMF010000147.1 coordinate 5,756, forward strand.
ATAGGCGGAAATGGCGGCGGCTAAGCCTGCACCACCCCCACCGACCACGACCACGTCGGCATCAATATCCACTTTGCCAATCGGATGGCTTTCCACCTTTTTCGTGAGGGTATCGATATCCGCCCCTGCGCTTTTGAGCGCACTTTTCACCCCTTCACGTAGCGCAAAGGAGCTAATCGTGGCCCCAGTGACACTGTCTACGCCCAAGCTTTGGTAGTCCACAATTTTTTGGCTGATTTTTTCAATCGCTACGCGTCCCACCCCTGTGGTTTCCAGATTGTCACTGGTGTCGATTTTTTCAATGCGATCGCGACTGACCGTTACGGTCACCGTGAAGGGGGCATTGTGCCCATTGACGGTCGCACTATAGGTACCTGCCTTAAATAAGGGCGCGGGTTCGCTCGGCGTGGCAGGGGGCGTAACGTCGGCTTTCTCTGCGTTGAGAGGAGAGCGGCGTAAAGGAACATCGGAGCCGCTCGCAGGCGTGGCGTCCGTTCCTCCTTGAGCGGGAGCCGGATCCGTGACCTCGGACGTGACGGGCTTATCCCGATGGGTATCATCCACTTTCGGTTCGGCGGGTTCGGTGGAGGGGGGAGTTTGGGGTTGCGCTTGCGCTGAGGGCGCTTTTTGCGGTGGCTGATGCGCAGGAATCACCTCGTTCGTGACCGAAGCCGCGGTGGGAGTCGAT
>CAJJMF010000148.1 GCA_905192805.1 uncultured Sutterella sp.
GTAGGTCTGGAAACACTCTCCGACCATTTGGAAGCCCAAGCGTTATGGCAACAGTGTATCCGTTATTGGGAAAAAGCTCGCAAGGCGGGTATTCCGGTTCCCAGTGATATTGCGACGTTCTATCAAGATGTGGAATTTATGAGTGTGCAGCGCCATTTAAAGGTGTTGGGTATTTTTGCTCGCTTGAATTACCGTGACCATAAGCCGAAGTATTTGGCGGATACTCCGCGCTTTATTGGGTATTTGCGTGCCACAACAAAGCGCTATACCGCGCTCTCGCCATTAATGCATCTGATTGATGAGCTTGAAGGCTCGGATAAGAAAGTTGGCTACACGTTCTAAACGCTCATGAAGGCTCTCATTCTCTGTGCTGGGGAGGGATCGCGCTTGCGCCCTCTCACGTATCTGCTTCCTAAACCCTTAGTCCCCGTGGCGGGGGTTCCCATGGTCGTTCGGCAAATGCTGGCCTTAAAGGCGGCTGGCATTACGGAGGTGGTGATTAATACCGCTCATGGGGCGGCACGCCTCGAGGCGCTACTCGGTGATGGACAGTCCTACGGGATGCAGATTACTTATTCACGCGAAGGCTTGAGTAAAGCCGATGCACTGGAAACCTTGGGCGGTATCGTCAAAGCGCAACCCTTCCTCCTCAACGATCCGGATGAGGCTTTTTTGGTGGTGGCGGGAGATATCGTGACGGATTACGACTACCGTGAGCTCGTGAGTGCGGCACGTAGTCTCTCGAGGCAAGGGGATTTGGCTCATTTGGTCCTTGTCCCCAATCCGGACTTCCATCCCTTGGGGGACATGGGCCTTGAGGCTGGTCACATTGTTCGTGAGCCACGTCGATGGACGTTTTCGAGTCTAGGGGCGTACCATCGCTCGCTTTTTGACGGGCTTGAGGTGGCGCGCGCTAAATTGTTCCCGTGGCTCTGGCAGACGATCGAAGCGGGGCGCGTTCAAGGGTCGGTGTACCAAGGACTCTGGCTCAATGTGGGTGACTTTGATGAGCTAAATAAAGCCAACCTAGCCTTGCGTGGACGAGGTCCTGAGGCTCTCTTGGGCTAAGGACACGAAAGTTTCCGAGCTTCAAGCTGAATTTTTCGCGGGCTCTCGCGTACAATATGGGCAAAATTTTTTCCCCCTAGGGAGAGCGTCTTTCCTTGGAGTGCTCCCTTTCCTTTTTTGACACCATAGCAAAAGGTCTGCCTGTGCAACTGGGTTCTTACACCGTTGACGTTCCGATTATGTTGGCACCAATGGCCGGTATGTCTGACCTACCGTTTCGTGAAATGTGCCGACAGCTAGGAGCAGGCTATGCTGTGGGTGAAATGACCACGAGCAAACCCCAATTCCGTGACTCCAAAAAATCCTCAACCCGCTGGGCTCAAGAAGGAGAAAGCGGGTTACGGGTCGTGCAGCTCTTAGGGGCAGATCCGGAACAAATGGCTCACGCCGCTCAATACGCCCAAGATTCCGGTGCCGATGTCGTGGATATCAATATGGGGTGTCCCGCCAAAAAAGTTCTTCAAGTGGCTTGCGGTAGTGCCTTGATGCGCGATGAAACACTGGTCGAGCGTATTCTTCATTCGGTCGTCAAAGCGGTGAGCATTCCCGTAACCTTAAAGATTCGCACAGGGTGGGACCGTGATCATAAAAATGCTCCTCAGATTGCCCGTATCGCCGAAGACGCAGGCATTGCGATGCTGACTGTACATGGTCGTACGCGTGCGGATGCGTTTCGTGGTGAAGCCGAGTACGACACGATTGCGACCGTCAAACAAACGGTGCGTATTCCCGTCATTGCCAATGGAGATATCACGTCAGGAACCAAAGCACGCGAAGTGCTCACGAAGACGGGAGCCGATGGCATCATGATCGGTCGTGCTTCGTATGGGAACCCATGGATTTTCAGCGAGATTGCTTACCAGTTAGGTTACACGAGGACACTCGTTCGCCCCACATTGGCCGAACGCCGCCGTGTGGTGTTAGAACATATGCAACGCCACTATGCACTCTATGGGGAAGACCAAGGGGTCCTGACTATACGTAAACATCTCGCCCATTACTTGGCTCCGTTGAACCTTGCTCCGAATGACCTCAACTCCTTGATGGCCGTTCGTGATGCGACAGCGCAATTTGCCCAAGTCAATGCCCTGTTTGATCAAATTACCGCCTGATTATCACAAAGAGGTCGATATCATGCCTTTCACTCATGCCACAGAACTTGATGACTTGGACTTAGCAGACGCGATGAGCGAGGATGATGACCTTAATCCGATTTTGCCACCCGAAGAGTTAGAGCGCTTAGACCAAGTCGTTGTTCGTCAGTTGGATCGCTATTTTGAACAACTCAACGGGGCTCACCCCCATCCGCTTCACCCGTTGGTGATGAACGCGGTCGAAAAGACGTTGCTGATTTATGCGATGGAGCGCTGTGAGCAAAATCAATGCAAGGCTGCCAGTTTATTAGGAATCAATCGAAATACCCTCCACAAGAAGCTCGCTACCTACGATCTTCTGCCTGGAGATAGTTTTTTAAAAAGGAAATAACCCATGAAAAAACAAGCTTTAATCAGCGTGTCCGATAAGGCAGGCGTGGTGGCATTTGCCCAAGAACTGGTGGCTTTGGGCTACCACATTCTCAGTACGGGTGGTACGGCCAAGTTGCTGAGCTCGCAAGGCGTTCCCTGCCAAGAGGTTGCCGACTATACGGGGTTCCCAGAAATGTTGGACGGCCGTGTGAAGACGCTCAATCCAAAGATTCACGCGGGGATTTTGGCTCGCCGTCCGGATCCGGCTCATATGGCTGCTCTGGAGGCCCATGCGATCGATCCGATTGACATTATCTGTGTGAATCTTTACCCGTTTGAGCAAACCATTGCCAAACCTGGGTGCACGTTTGAAGAAGCGATCGAAAATATTGATATTGGGGGCCCGACGATGATTCGTGCCGCCGCCAAAAACCATGAATCGGTAGCGGTGGTGGTCGATCCTGCAGACTATCCGGCAGTCATCGAAGAAATTAAGCAGCACGGGGCAGTGAGTGCCAAAACCCGTTTAGGCTTAGCCAAAAAGGTCTTCGCTCATACCGCTCGCTACGACGGCATGATCACCAACTATTTAACGAAGTTGGATGATGACGGCGCAAGCAAGGCGTTCCCGGATGTGCTAACCCGTCAGTGGGTAAAGGTGCAAGACATGCGCTATGGGGAAAATCCGCATCAAAGCGCGGCTTTTTATCGTGAAGTGTCAGTCGCTCCAGGGCTTTTAGCGGGCTACGATCAGCTCTCCGGAAAAGAGCTTTCGTACAATAACATTGCTGATAGTGATGCCGCTTGGGAATGTGTTCGCTCGTTCACCTCGCCCGCCTGTGTGATTATCAAGCATGCGAATCCCTGTGGCGTAGGCATCGGTGTGGATTCGACGGAAGCGTATCAGAAGGCCTTCTTAACCGATAGTAAGTCGGCTTTCGGTGGCATCATTGCCTTTAATACCGAAGTGGGCGAAGAGTGTGCGCACCACATCTCCCGTCAGTTTGCCGAAGTGGTGATCGCCCCTGCCTTTACGGACGGGGCCCTGGCGGTCTTAAAAGAAAAGAAGAACTTGCGTTTGTTGACGGTTGCGATGGGGCGTAGCGCTCACAACGACTACGACTTTAAGCGCGTGGGTGGCGGGCTCTTAGTTCAGACGCCGGATATCCAATTGGCCACGACCTCGCAGTTGCGTTGCGTAACCAAACTGACGCCTACCCCTGAACAGTTGGCCGATATGATGTTTGCTTGGAATGTGGCGCGCTTTGTGAAGTCCAACACCATTGTGTATGCCAAGGGCGGTATGACATTGGGGGTTGGGGCTGGTCAGATGAGTCGAGTGGACTCGGCCCGCATTGCGGCGATTAAGGCCGAAGAGGCCGGGCTCTCGTTGGTGGGCTCGGTGGCAGCTTCGGACGCGTTCTTCCCGTTCCGTGATGGCCTCGATGTGGTCATTGATGCTGGAGCAACGGCCGTGATTCAACCGGGTGGTTCCATTCGTGACGAAGAGGTGATTGCAGCAGCCGATGAACGGGGTATTACGATGCTCTTTACGGGTGAACGTCACTTCCGTCATTAAAATCTGTTACGAAGCAAGAAATTCGTATTGATTTTTTGCAAAATATCGCTTTCAGGGAGTGTTCACACACTCCCTGAACTGCTATAAAAATGACTATCACTTTCTTGTTAACCAAACTCACTCACTACACGCTCTGTGTCGCAGGGTTGAAGGAGTTTTTGTGAATCACATTAATGCTAAGCGCCGTACATTGTTACAGGCAGGTGGGCTAATGGGGCTTGCCGCGTCTTGCCCAGCGTTGGCTCAATTAAATATTTCCATCATTGGTGTCGGTGGCAACCAGTACCCGATTGGCGTGGCTCCGTTTGCCGGTAGCGGCGATGGGTCCGTGTCGATCCATCAAGTGATTGCGGCGGACTTAGAGCGATCGGGAGCTTTTCGCTTAGTGCAAAATGGCCCGGCCGTGGGTCCCAATGATATGGCGAAGCCTCCCCAGTTAACGGATTGGGCACGCGCGGGCGCCAACGCGCTGGTGGTGGGTGCCGTAGCACGAGTGGGTGGCAAATGGGAAGTGCGCTACTATTTGCACGATGCCATTTCGGGCAACATGATTGATACCTTTGCCTTGCAGTGCTCGGATGATCAATTGCGTATGACGGCACACCGTTTGGCTGACCGTATTTATACCAACATTACGGGTAATGGCCCGTTCTTTGCGTCTCAGTTTGTTTACGTTTCCCAGGTGGGACGTCGCAACTATCAATTAGTGGTGAGCGAATCCGATGGGTATAACGCCAAAGTGGCGTTGCAATCGGCTGAACCGATCATTTCGCCTACCTGGTCGCCGGATGGGACGCGCTTGGCCTATGTGAGCTTTGAACGTAAAAAGCCGATTGTGTTTACACAGGATTTGGCCACGGGTCAGCGCCGTGCCATTGCTGCCTTCCAGGGGAATAACTCAGCCCCAGCCTTTAGCGCGAGTGGTCGCGAAATCGCACTTGCTCTGTCGCGTGATGGACTCACCCAGATCTACATTATGAATGCGGATGGGACGGGGTTACGTCGCTTTACGCACAGCTATGGCATTGATACCGAACCGGTGTTCTCGGCCGATGGTCAGTATCTCTACTTTACCTCCGACCGTGGTGGTAGCCCGCAGATTTATCGCCAATCGCTTTCTGGCGACAGCGCCGAACGCGTGACGTTTAGTTCGGGTTATGCCATTAGCGCGGATATTAGTCCGGATGGACACTATTTGGCTTACATCTCGCGCGTGGACGGTCAGTACCGTACTGCAGTGATGGATTTACAGTCTGGCCAGACGACGTTGGTGACGAATTCGCGTTACGATGAATCGCCCTCCTTTGCTCCGAATGGACGCTTCTTAGTGTATGCAACGGAAGAAGGTGGACGTGGGGTATTAGGGACGGCCAGTACTGATGGTCGACTCAATACGCGTATCACTGGCGAAGGAAATATTCGTGAACCGAGCTGGGGTCCAATTCTAAAGTAGGACAGGGGAGCGAAAAAAATAGGGTTTTTCCTTTCCTATTCAACAAGGAATTCCTATAATTCGATGATCCACGAAGAGTGGATTAACAAAAACAAATATTTGCATACATTAGGGACTCTGTTTTTTTGGTAAACAGGCCCCTCCTTATGAAATAAACAAGGAGTTTATTCATCATGTTAATGAACTGGAAAGTGGGAGCTTCGGCTCTGGCTTTGGCTGTATTGTTGAGCGGTTGCTCCAGCGTTGATTTGAACGACGCTGACAAGGCTGGCTCTTTGGCTGGTCAAGACGCAGCTTCTGCTAACGGCAACGGTATGAACAATCCGTTTGCTGATCCTTCGAATCCTCTTTCTCAGCGTTCTATTTACTTCGGCTTCGACTCCTACGAAGTTGAAGGTAAGTATCTTTCTGCTGTCCAGGCTCACGCTCAGTGGCTCAACGCTCATCCGAACGTGACCATCCAGATTCAGGGTAACACCGACGAACGTGGTGGTCGTGAATACAACCTCGCCCTCGGTCAGAAGCGTTCTGAAGCTGTGAAGCAGCGTCTCCAGTTGCTCGGCGTTCCTGCTCAGCGTATTGAAGCCGTTTCGTACGGTAAAGAAAAGCCGCAGGCTACGGGTCACACCGAAGAAGCTTGGGCTCAGAACCGTCGTGCTGATATCGTCTACCCCGCCGAAGTTATCAACGGTCAGGTTCGCTAATCAGACAAAACAAGACGTTTACGTCTTTGTTCATACGGCGGCTCTGCCTTTCGCCTCCTGAAGGGGCGAAAGAACGGTGTCGCCGTTTTTTATTGCTTCACAAGGGAGTTGTTATGAAGTTGAATGCACGCCTTTTGGTCGGTGTTCTCGCACT
>CAJJMF010000149.1 GCA_905192805.1 uncultured Sutterella sp.
GAATGTCACCGTCGAAGGGAGCACTGCCATCACCGACATTGCCGCGCCTACTGGGACGGCTTACGGTGTCGTGGCCACTCCTGGGGTGGTGACGCTCAATCACTCCGTGAGTATTACGGCGCTCTCAGGGCGCTCCCGCTATAGCTTAGCGGCGATCAACAATGCCAATAACAGGGAGACAGCCTCACGCATTACGCTCGCTGCCGCGGCACACGAAATCGAAGGCGACATCGTGTCGCAACGCGCCAACGATGAGGGTGAAACGCGCTATACCCAAGGGCACTCCGAGGTCACGGCGAGCTTTGTCGGAGACACCGCCTATCTGAAAGGCTGGACCCACTTAGGTGCTAGCACCACCGAAGCTGCGGCAGATACCACCGAAGCTAAGGCAGATACCAGCACGTTGGATTTAACGTTTAGCGACGGAGCACGTTGGGAGATGGTGAGCTCGAATCCGAGCACCCTGGGTGAAACGCCCACGGCACGCCTGAGTTCACTCAGGCTCGATAAAGGTCACGTCTACGTGGGCACCACTCAAGAAGACTTTAATAACCCCAGTACTCTCTTTGCCGACAGTGCTTCGGTGTTAGGTTCGACCACGGCGCCCGCTACTTTAGACGTGAATACCTTGTCTGGGTCGGGGGACTTTTATCTGCGTGCTCGCCTTGCCGACAATACCGACGCGTCCGACCGTGTCCGCGTTCGCAAGACGGCCACCGGAAGCTTTACCTTACACGTGAAATCCTCGGGTAACAATAGCGCCCCCATGGAACAAGCCGGTTATCTCGTTGAAGTAGCCGATCCCAATACCACGGCGACCTTTACCCTTTTCAAACAAAAGCCTGTGGAGGTGGGACTTTATCAGTACACACTGGCCACCCGTGGTTCCACTACGCGTCAATGGTACTTACGACGTTTGACGAGCGAAACACCCTCGAATCGTCCGAGCTCCCCATCAACACCGTTAGTGCCAGAGACCTCGGTACCCACGGATACTCCCAACACAACGGATACCCCTTCCCCGGAAACCCCGGTGACGCCCAGCGTTCCGAGTGAGCCGGAAACCCCCGTAGCGTCTGGAAAACCTGTGTATTCCACGAGTGCACTCGCGCTCTTTAGCTTGGGGGACTTGAGTGCCCATGCGCTCCTTAACCAGGAGTCGCTTAACCATGTGCGCTATCGCCATGGCTCGATCCGTTCGCGTGCCCAGGAAGGGCTCTGGGTGGATATGGCGCATCACCATGTGAAATCCAATACCCTCGAGGACACACGCACCAAGCTGCGTTTCAACACCATGACCTTGGGCTACGACACCCAAGTCGGACAAAGTCCGTGGTTAGTGGGGGCGATTTTCTCCACCGCTAAAGGCGATCGCTCGGCTCGTCACGTACAGCCCACGATTCGCGGGGACTTTAACCACTGGTCGGGGTCCCTTTATGCCACCTATTTGCGTGACAACGGTGCCTATATCAACCTCATAGGAACCGTCTCCCGTCTCTCGCAGGACGTAGACACGCAGATGATTGACGGCGAACCGGTCTCGGGCAAAATCAAATCCCGTGGATCAGGTGTCAGTGTGGAGTTGGGGCATAAGTTTGATCTCTCCCGCCTCTTTTTCGTAGAGCCCTCGTTACAACTCAGCTACGGGCACTATCGCGCCCATAACACCGTGTTAAGTAACGGGATGACGCTCACACAAACGAGCTTTAATTCGCTCACGGGCCGTGCGGGCTTCACGGCCGGGGCTAAGGTCTGGCGCGAAGGAGACCTTCTGGGTGAAGTGTGGCTCAATGCGGGGGTGATGCGTGAATTTAAGGGCGAGAGCACCCTACACGTCAATGGTGTGGCCTTTGAAGACACCCTCTTAGGGACGCGCTACTACTACGGCATGGGAGCGGATTTAGCCTTTACGCCCAACGTGAAGCTGTATGCCGTCGCGGAGCATCAACAAGGCAAACTCATGCAGGATTCCTTGGGACTCAAAGCTGGGATTAAGTGGCAATTCTAACCGCGATTCCCGTCGCATACCTCACCGTGGGTCTGGCCTTGGGTCAGACCCATGTCGTATTCATAGCAACGAAGAAATCCTCGTACATCGTCCCTAACGGGTACACGAAGTCCCAACCCAACCGAGTCAGCCGTGCCTAGCCTGTGGAGAGAACACAAGCGACAGAGCCACCACGCCCCAAAAAACGGTGTGATAAAGAATAAAGGGAAAAAAGGAAAGGAAGGGGGAAGTGCTGAGGAAAGTGTGGAGCGGGTGAAGGGAATCGAACCCTCGTCTCTAGCTTGGAAGGCTAGGGTAATAGCCATTATACGACACCCGCATTTGGCGATAGAAGACGAATACTAGCACAACTGTGTGTGTTTTGGCAAATGTTACCCGCTTCGATCACCCGTCTATCCAACAATCAAGGGAGATTGGCGCTAGGCGTTCTCAGCCTTTGCTTGTTTGGCCAAATAGGCTTGTGCCCAAAAGACCCCGACCAAGGTTTTCACATCGGTCACACGACCATCTAAACACATGGCCACCGCCTCAGCAAGTGGCACACGATAAATTTCCAAATACTCCCCAGGATCGAGCGCTTGCTCACCAATCTCCAACGATTGAGCCAAATAAATCACGATGTGCTCATCACTGTAGCCAATGGCATTATTGATGACGCCCAACTTCACCCATTCATTTGCCTTCACGCCGCACTCTTCATGAAGCTCTCGGGCTGCACACACCGCTTCGTCCTCATTGGGGTCGATTTTCCCCGCAGGGATTTCCCAGAAGGCACGGCGTAAGGGATGGCGCCACTGACGCTCGAAAATGATATTTCCTTCCTCGTCTATCGCCACAATGGCACACGCACCACGATGCGGTAGCACAATGCGTCGCCCCGCTTCTCCCCCAGGCAGAATCACTTGTTCTTCAACCATTCGAATAAAGTGGTTCTCATAAATCGTGCGCTCGGAGACGGTACGTTCTTCCAAGGGATCGGGAGAACGCTCCGCACGAGGAGCGGGCAAGGCAATGAGGGGAATCGTGATGGACGTATCTTTGGTCATAGTGAGACTTCCTAGGCATTAAGCTCAATTTCCTTCATTGTAAAACGCTTCGCTGTCCATTGGCTTAATAGCCAGCCCTTCCCCGAGTGAGTACGCTCGCCAAAGAAAGTTCGCTACAATGGTAGTTCATTTCTTTCACATTTTGAGGATGTATGCAAGTCGTCGTTGTCGGGGCAGGGGTAACTGGGTTGATGAGTGCTTTTGTGTTAACCCAGCGCAAACACCAGGTGACCGTGCTCGAAGCACGTTCGAGCGCTTGTCAAGAGGCCAGTTATAGTTGCTCAGGCACCCTTGGCGATCCCACTCCGACCTTGCTCGCCTCGCCCTCCAGTGACACAGGGCATTTAGGCTCTGAAGCCCCCTTAGTGTATGGAAGTTCCGCTTTTTTAAAGCATCCGCACTTTATCCGTAAGCTCCTTCAAAATAAAGACGCAGCACTCTACGCAAGTCGACTCGCGCTCTTTCAGGAATTGAGCGTCCTCTCAACGGACCAATACCGTCAGTTTTGTGCGCAAGAAGGGTTTACTCTGCAAGAAAGTGCAGGAACACTGCTGGCCACGCGGGACTCTCAGCCCCACGAAGGACCGTCCAATGCACCGCTGGAGCAGTGGTTACAGATTGAACCGGCGCTCTATGCGGTATCGCCACAAACCCACTGGCAATTTAGCCGAGCCACGTCGTGGTCGATCAGTTACTTTGCTAAACAACTCAAGGAGTGGCTCCTTGAGCATGGGGTTAACCTCTTATCAAACCAAACTGTCACGGATTTTATCGTCGAAGGCGAGCGGGCCGTTGGGGTAAAAACGGCTACCCAAACCATTCATGCCGACGCCATCGTCGTCACGGCTGGATTGGGGAGCACACCGCTTTTGAAGCGCTTAAAGCTCAAATGCCCTTTAGTAACCCTCACGCGATGCTTTTCCAATACGCTCCTTTTAAACGACACCCCACGGTTGCGTCATGCCGTAAAAGACACGCAAGGCTACCATTTAGCCCCCTTGGATGACTTTTTGCGTATCCAAGGCCGTTGGTTTTTAGGTGACGAAACCGAATTTGATCGGGAAAACGAGTACAAAGCGCTCTGGGAAACGGCGATGTATTTTGTCCCCGAATTAGCGCAGTGGAATAACGCGCGTTATCTCTCACAAAAAGTCCTCAGCACACCCGACGGCTTAGCGCTCGTTGGGGCGAGCCCCGTACCGGGCGTCTACCTCAACATGGCTGGCGGTATTCACGGCGCAGACTATGCGCCCGTTTATGCCCAAACCCTAGCCGATGCAATCGAGGGCAACGATTCGCCCTACCTGAGCGCACTGAGTCCGATGCGATTTCATTGATCCGAATCACTTTAGGCTAAAATGTGAGCCAAAAATTGCCTGACGCGAGTGACTCACACCCCTTCAGGCGTACTCTTTGTATGAAGAAGGACATCCATCGCTATGAGTCTTACGATCTTAAATGCCGACGAATTGGCTAGCCTCGAACATCGTGCCGCCAATCAACTCGGCGAGAGCACTCTCATGAACCGCGCCGGGGCGGCTGCCGCCCGTCTCATCTCGGAACGTTTACCGCACACTGCGAGTGTTACGGTCTTAGTGGGGCCAGGCAATAACGGGGGCGACGCGCTCGCGCTCGCCTGCGAATTGAAGGCTGCCGATCGTGATGTGATTGTCGTTTTACCCGGAGGTCGTCAACCCACCTCCGCCCTCGCCTTAGCCCAATTAAAGCGCTGGACGGAATTAGGCGGTGAAGTCGCTGAAGACCCCTACATGACGCGTAAAGCCGACTGTGTGGTCGATGGGCTCTTTGGGATTGGACTCAAAAAAGCCATTCAAGGCGACTACTTAGATGCTGTCCTTTGGTTTAACGAACGTCAAGCCCTCAAGATTTCGTTGGATGTCCCCTCGGGACTCGATTTCCAGACCGGCAATTGGGTGGGTCTACCAGGGTGCCATGCCGACATTACCCTCACGTTTTTAGCAACCAAAGCTGGGCTCTATATGAATGAAGGGGCGGATGCCGCGGGCGAAATCGTGGTGGATTCGCTCGATGTGTCCATTCCGCTCAGCAACCTCTCCGTGATTGGTGCGGACGAAATTCAGCATGTCGTACGCCCTCGCTTACGTCATTCGCACAAAGGCAACTATGGGCACGTCGCCGTTGTAGGCGGTCAAACCGGGATGATTGGAGCCACTCTACTCGCGGCACGCGTAGCGCTCACCTCGGGGGCGGGTCGTGTCACGGTATTCCCGTTGAGTGACGCGGCGCCCTCCGTGGATATGCTCTACCCAGAACTCATGTTCAATCACGTGAGTGCACGGTTTGAAGAAGCCTCCGTCATCGTGATTGGCTGCGGTTTAGGTCAATCGACCGAAGCCAAGGCCTTGGTGCAACGGGCCCTTGCCTCCGACAAGCCGGTCGTGTTTGATGCCGATGCGCTCAACGTGATTGCAAGCGACGTGAAGTTGCAAGATCAACTCCTTGCCCGTCAAGCACCGAGCGTCTTAACGCCACACCCCGGCGAAGCGGCCAAACTGTTACGTCGTGAGACTGCGGGGGTGAACGTGGATCGCGTGGCCGCTTGTCGCGAACTCGCTACCCAAAGTGGTGCCATCGTCGTCTTAAAGGGGGTGGGGAGTGTCGTGTCCTTGCGTTCAGCACGCGCTTGGATTAACCCCACGGGGACGCCTGCACTTGCCACCGCAGGTAGCGGTGACGTTTTAGCGGGTATGATCGCCGCGATGTTTGCCCAGGGTTACGACATGGTCGAAGCCGTACATGCGGGCGTTTATTTGCATGGGCTTGCTTCGGAAGGCATCGAAGCTGGTATGACGGCGAGCGATATCGCGCCCAATGCGATGGCCATTTTGCAAGACGCCCGTGTCAACGGAACGCTACTGAATCGCGACGCCTGCTTTATTTAAGTCAACGACTCTCCCATAACGAGGCTCCTCACGGAGCCTCGTTGCGTTTATCCCCCCTTCCTCAATCATCTCCCCTCACTTGACCTTTTTTCTTTCCATTTTGCTTCACCCTCGTTTCTCAGGCATACTGTTAACACCGTTGGTTTGACGCGGCGTGAGGCTCTCGGGAAAACCCTAGACAACGCCAAGAACCGAGCTCATTAAAATGAAAGGCAAACGTGTTTGGTGGGAGAACGCATGATGTGGAAAATTACACCCTTACTATGGGCAATGAGTCTGGCCTTGAGTGGCCTGAGTGTGTCAGCAGCAGAACCGGACAGTGCCAATCGTTCCGTGCCCAGCCCATCGACTCCCACCGCGGCTTCGGTCACGAACGAGGTGATTCCTGCGCATCAGCCA
>CAJJMF010000150.1 GCA_905192805.1 uncultured Sutterella sp.
GATAATCACGTAGAACACTGGCTAAATGGAGTAAAACTAATCGAATATACTCGAAATACTGACATGTGGAATGCTTTGGTTGCCTACAGTAAATATAAAAACTGGCCTAATTTTGGTAATTCCGCAGAAGGCAATATTCTTCTTCAAGACCATGGAGACGAAGTCTGGTTTAAAAATATAAAAATCAAAGAGCTGAAATAACTCGCACTGAAAAGCCGATTTCTAACATAAAATCAAGAGTAGAAGGGCATGCACAAAGTGGCATGCCCTCTTAATATTTCAATAAAACAAAATGCAGCATACAATTCAACACTTATACAAGGCACATGGTGATGACAGTTTGCTTTATGCTTGGTTTTTATCCATGCATACACGCGTAGATATAATACTCTGCTGCCAGAAATCAGAAAATGAATTAATGCTTGTAGTAAATAGTATATATGACACTCTCCGACAACTGGAAAGAATTGCAAATTATTATGACCCCTCCAGTGAATTATCGCAAGTCAATCAAAGAGCTTCCACAGCTCCTGTTATGATCAGTCAGTCTCTTTACAGGATGATTTCATTATGCACAGAATATCATAAAAAAACGTTAGGATGTTTCGATGTTACTATCCACTCAGATAATTATAATCAAGATACCATACACTCCATTCATTTATACCCCGAAGCACAGAGTGTCTTCTTTCAACAAGCAGGTACTACAATAAACCTTTCCGGATTTCTTAAAGGTTATGCTCTCGACAAAATAAGAGAAATATTAAAGGTTCACATCATAGAAAATGCCTTAATAAATATGGGAAACAGTTCTGTACTCGCTCTAGGCAATCATCCGGTTGGCACAGGATGGAAAGTCAGCTTTGGCGATCAGGCAAGTACAACAAAAAACTATAAAACTCAATCCATACTCCTTAATAACGAATGTTTAACCACCTCCGGAAACAACTCGGATGATCGCAAACACATTATCTCCCCTTCAAGTGGCAAACCACTGGAAGGAGTAAGACAAGTGACAGTAGTAACGGATGATGGAACCACTGGTGAGATTCTCTCAACCAGCTTGTTCGTAGCAAATCAAAAACAGCGCGAGTTAATAATGAGCGAGTTTCTCCCCAAAAGAGTTATTGATTTGGAACTGTGCCAGATGGTTTAGGCAACAGAGTATTCACCGGTAAAGGGACTCCCAAATCCGGCATTCCATCAGCATCCCATCCTATCTTCTGCAATCGTGGATTGCGACTCTCCGACTCTCCCGTATTACCGCTAGGAACACTTCTTGCCTGATACAATATATACCATTCCGTTCCATCAGGCGAAGGAAGAAAGGAAAGGTTAGCCGGACCATACACTCCATCTTCCGGTCTCTGTTGAAATACAGGAACGGGGCTCTTCTTCCAGGAAGCCGGATTCAGCAAGTCACTATCCGCGTCGGCAGTCAACATTCCGGTACAATAATAAGGAGACCAGCAACCGCTTGCGGCATAATAGACAATGACAGTCCGGTTATCTTTGGAATGAAAATACTGAGGGCTTTCATTTACATAAATCGGATAAGCAGTCCGCCCGCCATCCGGATTTACCCACTGCCGTTCCCATTCATACTCCGGCTTCGAAATCATAACCCTTTCCGTAGCCAATGTCCAGGGGTTTTCCATGCGGGCAATATAGATGCATTGTGTTTCACTGCCTATCCTCCGATTAGGCCACCCGGACCATAGAAGATAAAGCTCCCCTTTATGTTCAAAAGTTGAGGGATGTATTCCCCAGTTCCAATCGGGATTGGTCATGATCGCTCCTTTCATGCGAAACTCTCCCTGCATAGGGTCAGGAGAATCATTCTCAATCACATAAATCTGATGATTATCTGTATTTCCGTCATCGGCAGCAAAATAGATATACCATTTACCATTGATATTCCGTATTTCCGGATTCCAGAGGTTATGGCTATTCGAAGGATCTTTAGGCACCCAGACCTCTTTACAAGTAGAATGAGCCATATCGGTAATATCGGTGGTTACCCACAGATATATTTGCTCATTAGTTTCATGGGTATAATAATATTTACCATTATGGTAAATCGCGCTTGAATTAGCCCCTTCCATAAATAATGGATTGGCATAAGTATCTTTTTCAACATCTTCTTTCTTTCCTGCCCGTTTGGAATTACAAGAGATGTTCAGCAAAACAAGGAATAATAACAAACATAAATTGATTCTCATAGTTTCATTTTTAAGATGATACAAAGAAAAGACTTTTTTTTCATTAATAGCTAATAAAGCGAAAATAAAAATTAAGTTTGGAATATCATTCTCGTCATTACATCGTGACACATCCTGCTGATGACAGGAAAACAGAAAAAAGAGAATGTAAAGACAAACTACCTATTTATAATAAAAACAGAAAGTTTCTTGGTATAAACCTTTTGGTCTGTAGAATGCGACGCAAACCGTCCCAATAACTTTGCAGGGGACGGGTCAATTATTGACATGAATCAACAATAAAACCTTTTCTTTTTTCCACTGAAGCATTTCGCTACTTATTACTACTCCGAGCATTAATAAGATTTTGATATTTGACAACACTTGTCCGTTCATCCCCATCGACAAGCCATTTTTCCATTGTTTCGCCTTTGCTCACATTCATAAAGAATTCACCTAAAGACCTAAGTATTAGGAATTACCCTCGTTTGTGAAAAACCGCACAGATCCTCTAGACGGAACATTCGACAATGTGTCTCACGCCAAGCACGATGACCACACGGTTTGGATTGCCGATTCATGTGAGCCCACCGTGCGAAACGCGCCTGGCATGGACCTCAATCTTTGGAGAAATGACTATGAAACTCAATCGTCGACAGTTTTTAGGTACAGCGGCCGCCGGAGCCGCTGTGGCGAGCTCCCCACTCGCGATGGCTGCGGTGAAAACGCAAAAAGCGGACCTCGTGATCGTTGGGGGCGGTTTGGCTGGCCTCTGTGCTGCCTACGCGGCGGTACGCAAAGGTGTCAAACCCATCGTATTGGAAAAGCTCAAATTCTTGGGCGGTGCAGGGCTCTTCCCCGAAGGTTCGTTGGGCGTTAATACGCGCTACACCAAGTCCCATGGCATCACGACGACGGTTCAGCAAGTGCTCGACGCAGCACTTCAGTACCATCATTTCCGCTGTGACCCGGCCGTCTTGCGCGTTTTGATTGAGCAGTCTGCTCAGACGATTGACGATGTGGAAGACTTGGGGATTCAGTTCCGCGGCATCCGTACGATGTACCCAAAGGAAGAATCTTTGATGACGTGGCATCTCTTTAAGGGCGGTTGCGCCGAAGTCTGTGCCAAATTCATCGAACAGATTAAGCAACGCGGTGGCGAATTGCACACCAATACCACCGTGACCAAGTTAATTATGAAAAACGGCAAGGTCGCTGGCGTGGAAGCCTCAAGCACGTCGGGTGACAAATGGGTGATCGAAGCCAAGAAAGTGATCATCGCCACGGGTGGCTTTGCTGCCAACAAGGCCATGATTGCCCAGCACGTCTTTGACTCCTCCGATTTGGGCGTTCAGGAACCGATTTGGTTGCGTGGGCCTGTCGTGGACGGTCGTACGGGCGATGGGATCAATATGGCTCGTATGGTGGGCGCTGGCATTAAGGGAATGCACACGGTCGCGGGGAATGCTCCCTACCTCCCCGATGTGCCTCCGATTAATCAATTCTCGGGGCCGGATGAATTAAAACAAGGCCGTTGTGCGTTGGCACAACCGTGGCTCTGGGTCGATCATACGGGACGTCGCTTCTTTAACGAATCGCGTGGCTCGATCTTCGTTGACGTCTACAACGCCATGACCAGCGCAGGTGGCGTGTCCTACACGATTTTTGACCAGGCAAAGATGGATAAGATGGTCAACGAAGGCGCTGTGCTGCCCTTTAATGCGATCGTGCTCGCGGGCGTACCGCTCAAGGCTCTACCGAAGACTTGGGAAATGGGGATGCAACGTGGCTGGGCCTTTAAGGCCGACACGATTGAAGAACTCGCGCAGCAGATCGGTGTGCCACCGGCCAACCTCATGGATACGATGAAGAAGGTCAACAAGTATGCCGAAGATGGCGTTGATCCGGAATTTGGTCGTAACCGTGAACATTTGGTGAAGTTTGACCTTCAGAAAGGTCCCTACTATGCCTTAAAGGCGATCCGTTGCTTCTTCCTGACATTGGGTGGCGTGACGGTGACGCCTAACTTTGAAGCTAAGACCCCACAGGGCGACGTAATTCCTGGGCTTTATGTCGTCGGTCAGGATATCGGTGGGCTCTATGACTCAAGTTATGACTTGCGCTGTGAAGGCTCCGCCTCTTCCTTTGCCATGACATCCGGCCGTGTCGCCGCCCTACATGCCATTAAGGCGATTGAAAACGGGGTATAACACAAAAAAACCGCTTTGGGCTACTAAGACAATACTTTCTAGCCCATAGCCCTCTTTAGCCAAGTCAGACCGTTTACACTGACTTGGCTTTTTTGTTCTTTTCGATAATCAAATTCTAAGATTATGAGACTAAAATACTCTTGCCTCTCACCCTAAAAGATCGGAGCCTTTTGGGAGGAGGAGCCGAAGTGCTGGTGCCTGCTGCGCCAGCACTTCTCACATTTTGAGGTTGTGCTTCAGTGAACGCTCGATACAATGACGTTAGTTGAAGTCTGCGTTTGACCTTCCCCTCATTGACCCAAACTTGTAGGACACCCTCCTCATGACTGACCCCATGACGCCTGCCTCCGTTGCCCTTCCGCTTGTCTACGGTTCCCTCCCGTGGCTCGTACCGGAAGACCTCCCCGCCGTCAAAGCGTTTTTTGCCGAATGCGGAACGCCCGTACACTTTAAGCACGGCGAGCAACTCCCATTTGGCTACCAAATGCGGCTCTACTTCATCGAAACTGGGCTCATCGCGACGCTACCCGTGCGTGACGGCGATATGACGCGCGTCTGTGGGCTCTTTGGGGCCAATACCACGTTGGGGCTGGTCATGGCCATGCGAGCCCGCAATGCGTCGCGCAACGCGGCGATGACGTTAAGTGCCCAAGCCTTGGGGGCAACCACCGCACGGCGGGTGGAATTGGGGCAATTTGATGCGTGGCTAGCGAGTGTGGACAGCTCCTTGCGAGAGGATATCTATCGCAACTGTATTGCCAAGGTTGAATGCCAGTTGGAGGGCGTGTTTGTGAACGACACCTATTCGGTGACGACTCGACTCCTCTGGGCGCTCTATGTGCTGTTTGAAGCCTATAAAGGGCCACCGCACGAACGCGAGGGATTAAACGTCCTGCCGTGGCCCGTCACCATTTCAGAACTCTCGCAACTCATCCATAGCACACGGGAAATGACGTCACGGGCGTTTTCCGACGCCATGAAGGCAGGCATTTGCGTCAAAGAAGGACGTCGGATTTTAGTACACCGCCCGGCCTTAGCCCAAGCGCTCAAACGGGCGGAGCACACGGTCTAAGTCCAAGCGGACTTAGACCGCTTGCCAATGCGACAAACGGCCATCGGTACGAAGCACCACACTTGCGAGCAAGGCGAGGGACGGACAGAGCACCGCTTGGGCAAACACCCAGCGGCCTGCCTCCTGCACCAGAATCCCCTCGTTGACCCACTGCTGAGCGAGGACTTTCGCAGCAAGGGGGAACGACTTAGTAGGATCTTTGCTCGCACACACGCTCCCGGCCGCGACCCACCAGCCACCTTTGACTTTTTCAACACGCGTCTGTGCCCCCCGCTCAGTAGTGATGAGTTGCTCGGCCAAGTGTTCCACCCCGGCCTGCTTCAGCGCTGCTCCCAATAAGCGACTGAGTGCGTCCGAGGCACTCACGGGCATCGTGATCGAGGACCACGTGCGGTCCTTGGCATCAAAGAGCCACGTTTTGGGAAAAACCGCCTCCTCGGTGGGTATAAACGCGGACGGCTCCCCTTCAAGCGCAACGACTGGGGTGGTAACCCCGGCGAGCGCCAAGAGCGCATTACCCACGTCCTGAGCAGAGGAAACCGTTAGAGGGAGCGCAAACCCCACACGGGCGGAACTTTGCCCGTCGCTGTGCCAAAACACGCCCCGTGTCCCTACCCGCTCTTCGGGCGGTAGGTTTTCCCATTGGGACCAGGTATAAAAGTGCGGTCGGCTTTCTTTGGGGGTGTGAGACATAATCTAACGTCCAGAGGTTACTCTTTATCGATTAGTCTCAAGTCTACACGCAACGGTTAGCGCGTTACAAACCAGCCCACCTAGGAGCACCCGAGTCGTCCTCTGTTATAGAGCCGCCCTATTAAGATTCAGCTAACCATAGTAAAAAGGTTTTTAAATACGAATT
>CAJJMF010000151.1 GCA_905192805.1 uncultured Sutterella sp.
TCAAACTTGTAGTCAAAAAGACTCGGCGGGCAACGCTTAATGACCAACTTCGGATAGGCACGCGGTTCACGGCTTAACTGCAACGCCACCTGTTCCATGTGGTTGTCGTAGAGATGACAGTCGCCCCCCGTCCACACAAAGTCGCCCACGTCTAAGCCACACTGCTGCGCCATCATATGCGTTAAGAGCGAGTAGCTCGCAATATTAAAGGGCACCCCTAAGAAAATGTCACAGCTACGTTGATAGAGCTGGCAGCTTAATTTACCGTCGGCCACATAGAACTGGAATAAACAGTGGCACGGCGGTAACGCCATTTGGTCGATCAACCCAGGGTTCCAGGCGCAGACAATCATACGGCGGCTATCCGGCGTCTCTTTAATCTGTTTGAGCACATTGGATATTTGGTCAATATGGCGACCGTCAGGGGTGGGCCAACTACGCCACTGCACCCCATAGACCGGCCCCAAATCCCCATTCTCATCGGCCCATTCGTCCCAAATACTCACGCCGTTTTCTTTCAAATACGCGATATTGGAGGATCCCTGTAAGAACCACAAGAGTTCATGAATGATGGAACGCAAATGGAGTTTTTTCGTCGTCACGAGCGGGAACCCTTCCTGCAAATTAAAACGCATCTGGTACCCAAACACCGAGCGCGTTCCCGTACCCGTACGATCGGACTTATGGGTGCCGTTTTCGTACACGTAACGCATCATGGTTTCATATTGATTGGTTGGCATTCAACCCTCCTTCGAGTCAGTAATCAGTGGGCAGAGTGAGTCGGATTGCCTCGACTGGCTTTAAATAGAATAAACGCTTCGGGGAGCACCAATTGTTGTTGTGCACCGGAAAAGAGCGCAGACCACCCTGCCATAAAATCGATGTATTCCTTGGGAGGCAATTTCTCACCCTTCGCTTGCAACTCGGCGTCCCGTTCGGTGAGCAGTGTCAAGTCATGTAAATAGTGAGTGAGTGCCTCGCGCACGACGCTTTCATTATCGGCGACTTCGAGTCCAAGAGCGACCGCTAAATGGTCCGCTAAGGGATCCCCGGCCCACGTATTGGGTTTGACGCGCGTCGCATCCGTTTTGCCTAATAAAATCGCGACAAAATCTTCAAAAAACTCCTGCGCTTGTTGGGCAATGGCAGGCACGTCTTCATGCGTGGGGTGGTGCTTACTTAACCACACATGCTGCATGTGAGCAATACCCAACTCTTCGAGCGCGATAAAGACACTACTTTGATTTTGTAGGTCCAAAATTTCATGTGCCGGCTGAGTCTCCTGAGGCATTCTCATTATCGTGTCTCCTATCGATTGGGCTAAGTTCGGCCTTATCCCGCCAAAACAATGCCCCACATCCTACCACGAGCGGAACCAAACCGTTCCTGCTTGGCAAAACACGCCAAAGAATCCGCGTGGATTTTCTTCATGATCCGTAAAAATAACTCGTTTATGGTATAGGAAGATTTTGCTTTTCAGGCAAAAGCGTGTATACTTACGCTTCTCAACAGTCAAGAAACGGCAGTGCTGTTTCGTCTATCCCGGAAGGATGGCAGAGTGGTTGATTGTACCGCCCTGGAAAGGCGGCATACGGAAATTCCGTATCGAGGGTTCGAATCCCTCTCCTTCCGCCAATTACTCAATACATTACGTGTATTGATTCTCCACACACTTCCCCTAATAAACTCCCTCCTAACATCACCATTCATTGTAATGAGCGTTCGCTTTTCACGGAATATGTCTTTTGATCATCCGTCGAAAGGAGGAAGACGTCTGAGCGCTTACGGTGAGCTTTCCTTCTTAGGCAATCGAATACGACGTTTGGGCCCAGGTAACTCGTCCACCATTGCGGCAATCGCACGCCGTAACGGCTCGGGATTATCCAAATCGTCATACGCAATTAACCGTTTTTTGGCTCCCTCATAGGGCACGATACGAGGCGCATCGGGCAACAAAGAACAAGCTGTAGGCGTTGCTTTGAGGAGTAGCCGGTCATTAAACAGCCCGCCAATCACTTTGTCCCGATAGTAAAGCACAAACTCTCCCATCATCGGATGCGATCTCACCTCCCCCAAAGGCTCCAAGAGTGCCATCACAACCGCCAGCTGGTTTTTTGTTGAACTCATCCCATCTCCTTTGTCTCCTCACGCCATGACCAAAGCACCAGCCACCGCTTATAGGGAAAACTTAACACTTACTTTCTTTTATAACACAAACTCTATATGTTTTAATAAATTCTTGGCATGAAGCGATAAGCTTTTGTCAGGTGCGATCAATTAGTTTGAACCGCTTTTGGCGATGATAGGTACACACTCTTTAAGGAAGAGACCAATCATGACCACTCGAGAAGAACTACAGCACCGCTGTGCCAATAGCTACCTTAGCAACGATGACCTCCTACCGGCTAAGCAAAATTGGAACTGGTATAACATTTTCGCTTTTTGGATGTCAGACGTACATAGCGCTGGTGGATACGTGTTTGCAGGCACCCTATTTTCGCTAGGGCTCACTGGCTGGCAAGTGTTTGTCTCGTTGATTGTCGGCATTTTGATTGTGCAGGTGCTCGCCAACACCATTGGACGCCCGAGTCAGAAATATGCGGTCCCATTTCCTGTGATTTCACGCATGGTATTTGGGGTTATCGGTTCAAATCTGGCGTCGCTCACCCGTGGCATCATCGCCATTGTCTGGTACGGCATTCAAACCTACCTCGCCAGTACCGCCTTACTCGTTACGGTGCTCTATTTTTACCCATCGCTTGACGCGATCAACCAAAACAATCTTGCTGGACTCTCGACGCTGGGTTGGTACTGTTTCATCGCGATGTGGCTTTTCCAAACGGCACTCTTTTTAATGAAGATGAACGTGATCAAAAAGTTCATCGACTGGGCGGGCCCTGCGGTGTATGTCGTGATGCTCGTACTGATGTTTTACATTATTTATAAGGCGGGTTGGAGCAATATCTCATTTTCCTTACACGACAAAGAACTCACGCCAGGGGAATCCTTCTGGAACATCATTGTGGGTATTTCCTTGATCGTTTCGTATTTTGCCGGCCCTACGCTCAATTACGGTGACTTTGCCCAATTCTGTAAAACCGAGCAGCATATGCGTAAAGGGAACTTCTGGGGGCTTCCGATCAACTTTGTGTTCTTTTCCTCGATCGCTGTGATCACCATTTCGGGAACACCGGCAGTCTTTGGCAAGATGCTCATCGACCCGATTCACGTCATGGGCTATTTGGACACCCCCTTAGTGGTGTTACTGATGGGCGTTACCTTATTGGTCGCGACCATTGGGGTCAATATTGTGGCGAACTTTGTCTCGGCAGCGTTTGATATTTCCAACGTATTCCCCAAGCACATTACGTGGCGTCGAGGCGGTCTCATCGCCGCCGTTGCTTCCGTCGTCATTTTGCCTTGGAACCTCTTCAATTCCCCGGAAACCATCCACTACACCATTGATGTGCTCGCGGGCTTATTGGGCCCCCTCTATGGCGTCATCATCATTGAATACTATTTAGTGCGAAAAGAAAAAATCGACCTGGTGTCGCTCTACGATCCAACCCCTCAAGGGCAATACTGGTACACCAAGGGGGTGAATATTCCCGCCGTCCTGTGCGTACTCTTTGGGGGTGCCATCAGCGCAGGAGCCTTCCTGTCGCCCGAAGGCTGGGGGGTTTCGAACTTCTCCTTTTTCATCGGGATGATTGCCTCGACCATCCTCTACCGACTCGTTAAGGCCAAAGCAATTACGCAAGCACGCTAGTGAGCCGAGCTCCTAATGGAGTGAGCGCTCCCACCGCGTTCACTCCATCCAAAAAAGCGCCGATCGTTGTTTGTCTTCAAACGATCGGCGCCTTGGTTTTAAGCGACGTGTTTTAGTGTTGCAGCTGTTGAATACGTTTGCGGTACGCCAATGGGCTAGCCCCAAACCACTGATAGCATTTACGCGAGAAATTACTGAGTTCCGAAAATCCAACACTGTAAGCAATTTCCGTAATGCTCATTTGCGTATGCGCCAAGGCATCATGGGCGAGCTGTCGACGGTAGCGCTCTACCACATCCGCAAATAATGTGCCTTCGGCTTCGAGTCGACGCTGTAGCGTACGAGCAGAAATATTGAGCGCACTGGCAATCGATTCGATTTTGATGCGTTCTCCGCTTTCAAGCAGTCGATGGATCTCTTCTTCGACACGAGCGCGGTACGAATTACGATGCACCTTCGTTAAATACGCTTTTACCACGCGCTCATTGGCCTCACGAAGCACCGCGTTGGCACTGGCATAGGGTTCAATGATGTCGTTGTAGGCAAAGGCAATGCCACTATCGAGGTTAGCCCCCGCAATCACCGGGCACCCAAAGTGCTCCGTTAAACGTTGCAATTCCTCCTCTGTCCACCCTTCGTAGGACAGGTGTACATAAAGAGGTGTCACTTTACGTTGCGCTAACGAGTTCGCCTGGCGAGCAATCAACGCAATCAGTGCAAGCACCGCCGAACTGTTGCTTTCCGTGCCATGTAGCGTGCGAATACGAATCTTGGTATCTTGACGATCATGCAGCAGGGCAATGTCCATCGTCGTCGAAATCACTTTACAGTAAATGGTCACTAAGTCGAGCACTTGAGCGAGCGAGTGACTGGTAATAATCGCTAAGCCTAACCCATGCAGAGCAGAGACTTGCATTTCCACCCCACAGCGTAAGCCAAAGAGATTGTCCCCACAGGCCTTAATCACTTGCTTCCAAAACGTCCGAACGGCGACGGCAGGGTAACGAGCTTCCGGTACGCTCAAAAGCGCCGTATTCATCATGGAGCGGTGCATGATTTCTTCAGGATCAACCCCATAACCACGTGCCGTCTGACAAATCGATCGAACCCAACTCGCCAAAATCGAATCCCCCAGCGGGAGTACCTCATCCTCATTTTCCTCGGCAGACTGGAAATCCCGCTTTAACGCCTCATCATACATTGACACTCTCCTTCCTTCACAAGGATTCAGGTTATTGGGCCTAGATTGTTTGGTATTTTAGATTGTGTACATAGAAAAGTGGGATGGACCACGTGCAGGTTGTAGCCCATCCCTTTCTAGGAGCATTACCAGATATCTAACGATTCCGGCTATGAAAATTAGTCTTGAAAAATGTCTTTAGGCGTACACAACACCCTTTTCCTTGACAACACGGGTACCGGCCTTGCCTGCCAAAATCTGGTCAATTTCGTTCAAGGCACCGATGACAGCCGTCTTTCCCGTGGCTTCCACAAAGCGGCATGCGGCTTCAATCTTCGGACCCATCGACCCCTTAGCAAAGCCAAATTCACGCAACGACGCAGGATCCGCCTGAGCAATGCGACGCTGTTCAGGCGTACCCCAACCTGTGTAAGCACCGTTGACGTCCGTAGCGATCACAAACAAATCTGCCTCAATGCTGGCCGCCAAAACGGAGGACGCTAAGTCTTTATCGATCACGGCTTCCGCCCCAATCAAACGGCCGTCCTTGAAGTAGGTCGGGATCCCACCGCCACCGCAGCAAATCGTGATATAGCCCGCTTCCACTAAGGTCTTCAAGGGCTTCAAACCCCAAATACGCTTGGGTTCCGGCGACGGGACCACACGACGGTATTTGTCGTTATCCTGAGCGATTGTCCAGCCGTTTTCCGCGGCCAATTTTTCCGCTTCTTCTTTGCTATAGACGGGACCCACGGGCTTGGTCGGGTTTTTGAATGCCGGATCTTCTGGATCAATTTCCGTCTGAGTTAATACGTTCACGAGCGAAGCACTCTTCGGAACAAACGAAGCCAATTCCTGCTGGATCATGTAGCCAATCATCCCTAAGGATTCGGCACCAATCACATCCAAGGGATACATCGGTACTTTCTTATAAGCATCGTTTTGCAAAGCCAACAAGCCGACCTGCGGCCCATTACCGTGCGTCACGATCAACTGGTTGCCTTCATAGGCCTTGGCAATCTGTTCGCAGGCGAGGCGAACATTCTGGCGCTGGTTTTCCGAGGTCATCGGCTCGCCA
This sequence comes from uncultured Sutterella sp., assembly GCA_905192805.1. Taxonomy (GTDB): domain Bacteria; phylum Pseudomonadota; class Gammaproteobacteria; order Burkholderiales; family Burkholderiaceae_F; genus Sutterella. Next base: position 6,028 of record CAJJMF010000151.1, read on the forward strand.
CGTTTCAACAAAGCATTACCGCCTAACGCTATCACTAAACGCATGTTCAATTCCTTTTTTGATTCTGTCTGTCAAGAAGATCCTCCTGCCACGGTAGCTTTCTTCCCTTGCATTAAGAAAGCTAGGCTCTTAGACGCGATGGATACGTCGTACCGTGGCAGGAGTCGTCCCCAATGTGTTATCAGTTCACACCGACAACCGCGGCAAGCAGTGCCATACGTAAGGCAACCGAGAAGCCGATGGCAC
>CAJJMF010000152.1 GCA_905192805.1 uncultured Sutterella sp.
TTGGAGCTTATCCAGTGGTTAGAAGATGACCTTGCCCGTGGGGCGATTGGTTTAAAGAACTAATACGAACCTATCCTAGCCAATAAGAAAAAACGACCACGACCCAAAGGCTGGTCGTTTTTTCGCAGTATAGGCGGATGAACGTTCTACAATAAGGTAATAACGATTGTTTGGGGGCTAACATGTCTGATCAAAACGAAAACAAATCGAATGAATTGCCAACCACGTTGAGTGGGGCGGATGTGAGCGACGCATACGACCGTCTGCTTGCCTCGCGTGTGCATCCCGATACCCGTATGCAATGCAAAGTGTGCTGGTATATTTACGACCCGGCCGAAGGGTGCCCAGAAGCTGGGATTGAGCCCGGTACCCCGTTTGCGGACATTCCGAATACCTGGGGGTGCCCCGATTGTGGACATCCTAAGTCCGCTTTTTTACCGGCAGATGATGACCTGGGTTAATCGGTTAACCAAAACGCCATAAAACAAAGACGGCTCTCGTGCTCCGTAACGAGGCCGTCTTTGTTTTGGTGGATTCCCGAGGTGAAGAGGGGCATCAATGTTCCTACGTTAAAGGAAGCGTATTGACACTGATGAGTTGTTAGCTTTCACCTCGAGAATAAGGTAATCGAAAGCTAGCCAACGAGAACGCTGGCTCACTTTCGAAGATCTGATTAGAACATGTAGCGAGCGCCCAAGTTCCATTGATAGGGGGTCTTAACTTTCGAACCCGTCGTCGTTTGGAATTCGGCATAGCCCGCAAAGTTCTTGGTGAAATTCACCGTACCGCCAAAGGCAAATTCACCCCACGTGCCGCCTAAATCTTCAGAGAGCTCGGTGGCATAGCCGTGGCGGCTGACGGTGGCGGAGGTTTTCCCATCCCAGTCATGAGCGACCGAGGCCTTCACGTAGGCAGAGCCCTTTTCGAAGGTGGTGCCGACGGCAACCCCGAGTCGACCGATGAGCGAACTCACGGAGTCCTGTTTTGTGATCACGCCCGCCGAGCTCACATAGGTGTCACCACCCAAACGACCGTAAGAAACTTCCGCTTGCGGCTCAATCCAGAAACGGTTGGACTCGGTTAACCCAAGACGCCAGCCATATTCGGCCGAGATCGAGGTACCCCAAGCGCTGTATTCGGAATTGGCGGAACGCCCGTTGCGATAAGTCAGGTTGAGGTCAGAGTTGGCGTGGAATTGCTTGAGAATCACGTCAACAAATTGGCCGTTTTCCGCAAACCAGCCCCCATACACCCCAAAACCATAGGACTTGTCGTCACTCATGCCCGACTGCACACGGGATTCCCCATCCGTGTAAAGACCGGTTACCCCAAAGTAGAAACGGTCGTTAATCTTGGTATCAAAGCCCACTTGGACCGTATTGGACTTGGTACTGACACTCGCGTTTTTGAGTTTGGTCTTAGCACCGTACATACGGACCCAACCACCGTAGGCTTGATCACCATACGTGCGTAAGTCCCCCATACGTTTGTTGACGTCGTTGATTTGCGTACGCCAGGCCATCATTTGGGTACTCGTCGCTTCACGGGCAGAAATCACCACAGGGTCGGGGGCGCCCTTCACGGCGTTCACATTGCCCGAGCCGTCGGTAAGGACGGTAATTTCATTCACACCGTCAATCGCTTTGATTTCGATAGGAGCGTTAACGGTTTCTCCAGAGGAATTTTCTACGTTGGTCACACTGACTAGGCGCCCCAAAGCGTCGGCCGTTCCTTCGTCAGGAGTGCTGGGCATTTGCGCATCGAAAAGATCCAGGTTGACACTAATGGGGCCATCTTTGGCTTGTTGGATCGTTCCAACTGCCAAATGAGCTTTCTCGACATTGCTCGCTTTCAGGTTCAGTTGTTGCGATTGCATTGCAAGGGAGTCGACGCTCAAAGAGGAGTTCCCTAAGTCGACTAAGGCTCCGTCAGCAGCACTCAAGCTACTGATGGAGGACTCCCCAGTAAGATGCAGGGAGGAGCCTTCACTCATTGCGATGCTCATGCCCGTATCGGCATCAGACGCAGTCGAACTTAAGGTCCCTTCGTAGCTCGTCTTGGGGCCTAATTCCATGCTCACCTTAGACGTTGCGTCCGTGGTGATGTTCGAAGCGATGGTCGCGCCCTCAGCGGGCTTAATGTCAAGCTGAGCGCCATCATTCACGATCACGTTATCGGCGTGTAATGAACCGTCCGTCACCTTGAGTTGGGTTTGTTCGCCACCCAGGACGAGGTCTCCCGTGACGTCAACCTCTTTGGCCGTTAGCGTGGTGGAGCCTTGGGTAAATTGGGCACCCTGTTGAGCGACCAACTTGTCGACCGTGAGGGTGGCGGAACCCCCCTGATTGGTGATGGGGCCAGCTGCCGTCATCGTCTGAGCGTTCAGTTCTAAGGTCGTGTTAGGTTCGACAGTGACAGGGCCATCCACCTGAACGCTACCGGCTGTGAAATCTAAAGAGCCCGCATGAACAATCAACGTCCTGCCGAGGTTGGCATCCTTAGCAACATTGATTTCCGTGGTCCCTTGAATCATGAGCCCATTGCTCTTTAAAGTGTCGGCCTGAATGGTCATCAGGGCGCCATGGTTGTTGATGCCATTGGCAGAGGAGAGCTCTTTCGTCGTGATGTGCAAGGTGGCATCGGGGTGCACATGAATCAGGTCATTGACCTGGAGGCTCTCGGACTTAAGCGTGAGGGTGCCCGCTTGAGCGTCTAATTCCCCACCGATCACGACATCCTTTGTGACCGTAATCGTGGTGTCGCCGTTACTCTTGAATTCCGCCAATTCTCCTGTTCCCACTAACGAATCAGCGGTAATCGACAAGACGCCAAAGTTTTTGAAGGGTTGGGTAAACGTCACCGTTTGGGCGTCGAGGGTTACCGTGGTGTTGGCTTGGCCATCCATTCGACCATTCAATTGAATATTGGGAGCAGAGAGCGCTAAAGTACCCGTTTTAACCAGAACATTACCGCCGAGCGAAAGCGAGTCGTTGGCAGTGAGCGTTGTGGAGCCTTGACTGACGAGCATGGGATTTTCGCCCGTTACACTTAGTGAATTCGCAGTAATGGATAAGGTGCCGTTATTTTCAATGCCTGTACCAATAGCTACGGTGTCAGAGGTGACCGCTAAAGACGTATCCGGATTGAGATGTACCCCACCAGCGATCTCTAGGTTGGTCGGGGAAAGTTCTAAGCTACCTGCTTGGACATCTAAGTACCCACCGAGTGAGATCGAATCGCTCACAGCGAGTGTTGTGGTGCCGTTACTGGTGAGGTTGGTGTTTTCTCCAGTGCCCGTTAACGAGTTGGCGGTAATCGATAAGATTCCTTCGTTAAAGATGGAATTTGCAAAGCTCACCGTCTGAGAGGTTACGTTTAAAGACGCATCTGTGTATACAGTGAGTGAGCCAACTTCTAAGGTGGTAGGGGAAAGAGTTAAGCTACTACCCGTTTCTACCGATAAGCCACCACCAAGTGCGATCCTGTCGGCCACAGTAAGAGTAGTGGTGCCGTAGCTAGTGAGGCTAGCATTTTCTCCGCCCGTTAACGAGTTAGCCGTAACCGACAAGTTCCCTCTGTTGGTGATGTTACTAGCAAGGTCTACTGTCTGAGAATCTATGGTGAGCGTCGTGCTCGGGGTAACAATAACCATACCGCCGATCGCTAATGAGTTAGCGGTAATAGATATGGTACCGTAGTTAGAGATGTCCGATGCAAATGATGCTGTCTGGGAGTTTACGTTTAATGACGTATTTTGGTTGACACTAACACTACCGCCGATCGTTAAAGTGGTTGGAGCGAGCGATAAGCTACCCTGTGCGACTGCCAAACCTCCACCGAGTGCGATTGAATCTCGTACGTTGAGTGTTGTGGTACCAGAGCTCGTCAGACTTGCCTGTTCTCCAGTTCCCGTTAATGAGTTGGCGTTAATTGATAAGGTGCCGCTGTTTACTACGATACTGTCAGCAAAGGTCACTGTTGGGGAGTTCACGCTTAAGGAGGCATTTTGGCCGACATAAGCCCCACCATCGAGCGCTAAGGAGGCAGGGGAGAGCGTCAAGCTACCCGCTTGTACATTTAAACTTCCCCCAAGGACGATGGCGTCGCGTACGTTGAGTGTCGTGTTGCCGTTGCTCGTGAGGCCCGCATTTTCCCCCGTTCCTTCAAGACGGTTAGCCTTAATCCAGAGCTTACCGTTATTCGTGATCTCACCAGTAAATTTAAAGGTTCCTTGTGAGAGAACGCTCATGGTGGCGTTCGATTCAATAAGAGTGGACCCTTTGACGGTCATCAAATCTTTAGAAAAGAAGGCTGCCGTGGAATTACCAGCAAGGTTAATGGCGCGACCTTCATCCGTGCCAGCTTGCACATCGATGTTGACAGCATTCCCAATAATATGGCTGTTGGTCACGTCAATCGCCACAGGGCTTGCCTCAGTCCCTTTAAACGTCAGAGACTGGTTGTACCAGCCTTCATTATTGAAAAGCTGTTCAAGAGAATTGAGTTTTTCCGCGTCAACATACGCCTCTGGTTTAAACACGACGGCGACCAGAGCTTCATGGTCATCGTCAGAGATACCCCCGAAGATGGCATGTGCGTTGTTTTTAAGTGACACCGAACCCGTAATGCTTGTAGAGGCCAGATTGGCAGTAAGCAATGTGTTGTCAAGGTCGATGGCTGTTTTAGCCCCTTTGATGGTGATATCGGTGGTATTCGGTTCTTGCGAAACGCCTTCGAAATCCACTCCCCCTCGGATTGGACTGAATGTTTGATCCTCTGAGGTGGGAGCGACGGGGGTAAAGTTGCGACCGTTTGTCACCTTGATCGTGGCAGCATCTTCAGCCGTTGACTCAAAGACAATGTGATCGCTATCGAAACCATGCCGTGAGGTTCCCGTTACATCAATGACTGAACCCCCAGTGTTGCTTACGATAATGGAACCTAAGCGACTGGAACTTTGGAGCCGGTCTTCCGTGTCTAAGAAACGACCTCCTTCATCCCTGTCAGCAAAAAAAACCGCGCCAGAGCTCGATGTCTTGTTAATGGTAATCTTCGGAGAATTGTAGATCAATAAAGGTCCACGGAAGAAGTGCCCATCAGCGGTGGACACCATCGTGATTTCCCCTGCGTGTGAAAGATGCCCTGGGAGGCCGATCTCTGGGGTAAAGACGTTTTCATTAAAGGTTAAATGTAGGTTAGTGGTATCGTCTGCGGGACCGAAAAGAGTGGTGACATCACTTTCGGATTCCACAGTTCCCGTGACAATTTGTGTGCCATCGCTGGGGTTAACGGACACTTGTGCCCCCGCTTGGGTGGCCAGCGCCAAGCCCAGCGCTAAAATGAGAGGAGTTTTTTTAAACATAGTTATACGTTGCCTAGGTTGAGAGTAGGGATAATCTGTGCCCTCCATCTCAGCCTCTCTCTCATTTCAGGGATGGTCTCCATAAGGTCACATCCTTCATTGATCGCCAATCGGGTAGCGATTTGAGAAATCCGTCTGAGCGGAAGGTGCCACAGAATGCCGTTTTTCGAAAAAAAACGCTTGATCAGACCTTATTGAGAGAAAAAAGAAGGGGAAGGCTATACGAGTAGGTCTCGATAGCCTTCCTGTTTAGGGTTGTTTAGAACAGGTAGCGTGCGCCTAAGTTCCATTGATAGGGCGTCTTAATCTTGGAGCCCGTCGATGTCTGGAATTCAGCGTAGCCGGCAAAGTTCTTAGTGAAGTTCACCGTACCGCCAAAGGCAAATTCACCCCATGTGCCGCCCAAATCCTGGGAGACGGTGGTTGAACGGCCCTTGCGTGTCACCACGGCCGACGTTTCACCGTCCCAGTCGTGTGCCACCGATGCCTTCACATAAGCCGAACCTTTTTCAAACGTGGTTCCGAGGGCGATCCCTAAGCGACCAATCACGGAGGTGACCGAGTCTTGATGAAAAAATATGTGATTTAGCTGTGAAAAACGTGATAAAAACATATAAAAAGATC
>CAJJMF010000153.1 GCA_905192805.1 uncultured Sutterella sp.
CTATAAGAAAATTTCTTGTTCGGCGAAAATTGACATTCTTATTGAGCGAATACAGGAATAGCGCTCCGAGGATTGTTCCTACGATGAGTACGAAGATCAGGGCAGGAAAAATACGTCGTGCACGTTTTGCGTAAAAGTCCCAAAAGCTGAAGCGCCCTGCCTTTAACTCTTTAAAAATGATGCCCGCAATCAGGTAACCCGAGATAGCAAAGAAAATGTCTACCCCCACAAACCCTCCGCCAAAAAATTGAGGAAAGGCATGGGCGAGGATCACGAAAACGATGGCGACGGTACGAAGACCATCGACGTCAGGACGGTATTGTGCCGACGCGGTATAGTGCAAAGGACGGACAAACATTTAATGAGTTTTTATTGGTTGAGATGAGGGAGTTCTAGACTAAGGCTAGTGTGTGGCCATGATACCAAGGAACGATAGGAGGGACAACTTGGGTAAGCAAAAACGCAAAGTTTCTAAGGAAACTTTGCGTTGATATTCTTAGTAGGGGGGGTGGGGTGTCGTTAATAAGGTGTCTTTTTGAACCCGAGTGATGAGGGATCCAACCACAGATTTTTCACAAGTGACACCAACTTAGAGGTACCATTCTGATCTTCCTCGGCTTCGGATTTCTCCTCTTTTACTTCCGGTGCAGCCTCGGAGGATTTGTGAACGGATTGCTTCGGAGCCTCTGCAGTCGTCGGGGCTATCGGTTCGGCAGCCGTAGTGGAGGCCGTGTTGGCGCTTCCTACGGTTTCGAGCTGCTGCACAGGAGCTAATAAACGATAGCCTCGTTTGGGGACCGTTTGGATATATTCCGGGACTTGCCCAGTTTTACGCCCGTCACGAAGTGCTTTTCTAAGTTCAAAAATCGTTTGGGTTACCGCCTGATCGGTCACTGCAGTGCGGTTCCAAAGCGAGTTGACCAACTCTTCGCGACTAATCACCTCCTTAGGATGCTGCGAAAAAAAGATCAACATATCAATGAGCCGAGGAGGAAGGGTGCTTTCACTTCCAGCCCGGCAAATCGTATTGGTAGTGGGGTCCACAGTCCACTCACCAATGGCAAATTTACCGCTTTGCATAACTCTCTTCCATTGTAATTCTTTTAGAGAAGATAAATTTATCCCTCTGTCTCGGAGGACACTCGCAGAAATTATATTCTTCTGTTGAGAAAAAACTATTCCCTGTTTGAAGGGTGGTCAAAAGGCGTAATCTGGGTCTAAATCGTCTCACTTTAGACACCATTTAAGTTTTATTAGGCTTGCGAGAGTAGGGAGCCTATTAAATTTATCAATAGTCTACAGCTTTATCTGGGTCTTGAGAACTACTCTTCGGAGCCAAGCGGGCAACTATTCGTAAAAAAAACAAGAATTGATAAAAAAATGAGACCGAGTGAAGGGATTTTTGGGAGGCTAGAAAGAATAGGGACAAAAAAAATGGGAGTGTCTAAATCAGACACTCCCACATCTTACCAACCTCAGATAGGCATTGGATACGTTTTCGACATTTAGAACGTTTACCCATTCTGGTGCCTCTTAGTGTTAGAAGGGACGGAAGGAACCCAAGCCATGAGCATGGAAGCGACGGATGGTACGTTCAGTCACGACAGGAATCGGCTGGAGGTTGTGTTCCCAACGGAAAACTTGCAAGGCGGAAACGCGCAAGATGTTGGCGAGCTGCTCCTCAGTCAGTTCGAGCGTTTGACGAATACGTTGAAGTATGGTGCCATTCATAATTTAGCTCCTATGTGATAAATAAGGAAAAAACCTAAAAATATCAGGATTATATAAACCTGTTTTCGGGGATACTAAAGAGTAAAAAATGTTCTTTAGTTGATATTTACTTTATCACTTCGTCAGAAAAAAGTCCTCAGGAGAGCGCAAGTTGTTGATCTAAGTTGGGTGGTTTAGGCGTTCTACCTAGGTGAGGACATTTCTATAAAAAAGCTTATGCGAGAGGAGAAGTTAATGAATGAGACTAATAAATAAGACTCATTCTCAGCTTCTGGTTCGCAGGCAAAAAGGGGGGTGTGGAAGGCGTGCGTAATGTAGCGAAATCGTGCCAACCGAATTTTGTGAAGGGGAAAATTAAGAGAGAGTACCTAAGGGTTAACCCTAATAAATCAACTATCAACCCTTGATTTCACTAGGTGTTCCAGCGCTGATATTTTTTTATATCAGCAAGCTAATGTAAAGATGAGATCGATATGATCCGGCAATGATGTTTTTATTTCGAGTTGGGTTCAAAGTAGTGGGCAAAGAGAGATGGCGCAGTTAGCGCTTCCAAACAACTCACTGGCCATCTCTGTTCACCTTTGATCAACCCATCTTGAGAGGCATCTAATATGTCGTCGAAGAAAATCGGGCTTTTTGCCTGTACTGGTATTGTGGCCGGGAACATGATGGGTAGCGGTATTGCTCTGCTACCTGCCAACCTCGCTGGCTTGGGCTCCATCGCTATTTTTGGCTGGATTATTTCTCTTGTTGGCGCGTTGTCGCTGGCTTATGTATTTGCTCGCTTAGCTACGGTTAACCCTCAACAGGGTGGGCCGATTGCTTACGCCGGTGAAGTGAGCCCCACGCTCGGCTTCCAGACAGGTGTCTTATATTACCACGCAAACTGGATTGGTAACTTAGCGATTGGTATTACGGCTGTGTCTTACCTCTCCGTGTTCTTCCCGATTTTAAATAATCCGATCGCTGCTGGTATCGCGACGATTGCCATCGTTTGGCTCTTCACGTTCGTGAATTTGTTGGGCGGTTCTTGGGTGTCGAAGTTAACGACGATTGGTTTGATCGGTGTGCTCACCCCTGTGATTGGTACGGCTATCGCGGGTTGGTTCTGGTTTGATCCGCAGGTCTATATGGCCAACTGGAACACCTCGGGTGCGAGCGACTTCTCTGCTGTGATTAAGAGCGTGCTCTTCTGTGTGTGGGCCTTCGTGGGTATTGAATCGGCCGCGGTTTCGACCGGCTTGGTTGACAATCCCAAGCGTACGGTGCCGTTGGCCACGATGTTGGGTACGGCTTTGGCTGGGATCGTTTATATCGCTGCTTCGCAGGTTATCGCTGGTATGTATCCGGCCTCTGAAATGGCCGCGAGCGGTGCTCCCTTTGCTGTGAGTGCTTCCACGATCGTTGGTTCTTGGGCTGCCCCGGTGGTGTCTCTCTTGACGGCTTTTGCCTGCTTAACCTCCTTAGGGTCCTGGATGATGTTAGTGGGTCAGGCGGGTGCTCGTGCTGCGAACGACGGCAACTTCCCGAAGTCCTATGGCGAACTCGACAAGAATGGTGTGCCGCGTAAGGGCTTGATCTATGCCGCTATCAAGATGACGGTTTTGATGTTGGTCTTGATGGGTATGAAGGCGATGTCGGGTAGTGGTAATGCTTCGGACTTGTTCGGTACGTTAACGGGTATCGCTGTGCTCTTGACGATGTTGCCGTACTTCTACTCCAGCATTGACTTAATCCGCATCGAAGGGGCGACGACCCGTAGCGTGTTGAGTATCGTAGCGAGCCTCTTTGCCTGTGCATTCTGCTTCGTGGCTTTGGGCGGTGCCGACTCGGTTCAGTTAGTGGCTACCTTCATTGTGAGCTTAGTGATTTTGATCGTCTACTCCTGGAAACAGGGCATCAAGATGCCGCATCTCAACGAAAAGCCGATGCAACCTGCTTTTGGTGATGACTAATTGGTGATGTGACAAGAATTTTGGAGTAAAAAAATGAACATTATTGTTGAATTGATTGAAGCGGGCAACTTCTACAAAGACGCTCCGATTAACGCCCTCAATGTGGCGTTGAAAGAAAAAGGGTTTGAAGTTGTCTTCGCGAGCAACGCTGACGATTTAATGCGTATCGTTGAAAACAATGCCCGCCTTGGTGGTGTAATCCTCGATTGGGATACCTGCGAACGCAGTCTTTACTTAGGGATCCATGATTTCAACGAACAGTTGCCGATCTTCGCTTTCTCCAATAGCGACTCCGTGATCGATGTGGATATGTCGGATTTGAAGGCCAACTTGGAATTCTTTGAATACGAACTCTCTTCGGCCAAAGACATCGCCGTCAAGATCGAGCAGCGTATTGAAGCGTACAAGGAGGCGATCACACCCCCGTTAACGAAGGCTTTGTTTGACTTCGTTAAGCAAGGTAAGTACACGTTCTGCACCCCGGGTCACATGAGCGGTACCGCTTACCAGCGTAGCCCGATTGGGACGATGTTCTACGACTTCTTCGGTCCGAACACCTTTAAGGCTGACGTGTCGATCTCTGTGGGGGAATTGGGCTCGTTGCTCGACCATAGTGGTCCTCACGGTGACGCGGAAAAGTACATTGCGGAAACCTTCAACGCAACGCGTAGCTACATTGTGACGAATGGTACGTCTACCGCCAACAAGATCGTGGGCTTGTACTCGGCTCCTGCGGGTAGCACGGTGTTGATTGACCGTAACTGCCACAAGTCGCTCACTCACCTCATGATGATGAGCAACATCACGCCGATCTACTTACGCCCGACGCGTAACGCCTACGGTATTTTGGGTGGGATTCCGCGCAAGGAATTTATGCACGACACGATCGCAGAACGTGTTGCGAAGACGCCGGGTGCCACGTGGCCTGTGCACGCTGTTGTGACGAACTCCACCTATGACGGTCTGTTCTACAACACGGACTTCATTAAACAGAATTTGGATGTGAAGTCGATTCACTTTGACTCGGCTTGGGTTCCTTATACCAACTTCAGCCCGATCTATAAGGGCAAGTGCGGTATGAGTGGCGGCGAAGTCGAAGGTAAGGTGATCTACGAAACGCAGTCTACCCACAAGTTGTTGGCTGCCTTCTCTCAGGCTTCTATGATCCATGTGAAGGGTAAGATCAATGAGGCGACGTTCAACGAAGCGTTCATGATGCACACGTCGACGTCTCCTATGTATCCGATCACGGTTGCCACAGAAACCGCAGCGGCTATGATGCGTGGTAATGTTGGGCGTCGTCTCATTGACGAATCGATCGATCGTGCTATCCGCTTCCGTCAGGAAGTCAAGCGCTTGCACGATACGACGGACACCTGGTTCTTTGATGTCTGGCAGCCTGAAGATGTCAGCAAGAAGGAATGCTGGGAATTGAAACCGGGTGCTCAGTGGCACGGCTTCAAGAACATCGACGGCGATCATATGTTCCTTGACCCGATTAAGGTGACGTTGTTAACCCCGGGTATGAACGAAGATGGCACGATGTCGGAAACCGGTATCCCTGCCTCGATCGTGTCGAAGTATTTGGATGATCGTGGCATCATCGTGGAAAAGACGGGTCCGTATAACTTGTTATTCCTCTTTAGCATGGGGATTGACAATACCAAGGCGATGGGCTTATTGCGTGGTTTGTGCGACTTCCGTCGTGACTATGATCGCAACCTCCTTATCAAGGATATGTTGCCCTCGCTCTATAAGCAGAATCCTAGCTTCTACGATGGGATGCGCATTCAAGAACTCGCTCAGGGTATTCACAACTTGATCCGTGAACACAACTTGCCTGATTTGATGTTCCGTGCGTTCGACGTGTTGCCTGAAATGAAGATGACGCCTTACGTGGCCTTCCAGAAGGAATTGAATAAGGAAGTCGAAGAAATTCGTATTGAAGACATGATCGGTAAGATCAATGCCAACATGATTCTTCCTTACCCGCCGGGAGTGCCGCTTGTCATGCCGGGTGAAATGTTGACGGAAGAAAGCCGTCCGGTTTTGGAATTCTTGTTAATGCTTTGCGAAATCGGCGCTCACTATCCGGGCTTTGAAACCGACATTCACGGTGCCTATCGTCAGGAAGACGGCACGTACACTGTCAAGGTCATCAAAGAATAATTAGTTGGGGACGGGCAGGTGCTTGGACTTCGGTCCAGGTGCCTGCCAATTTGTTTATGGATATAGGAGAAAAATTATGTCCGAGAACCATGCACTGAACGATGTTTCG